>NZ_KB891209.1 GCF_000373365.1 Parafrankia discariae | reverse complement strand
CAGGAGCGGCTGGCCAAGCTCGCCGGCGGCGTCGCGGTCATCAAGGTCGGCGCGGCCACCGAGGTCGAGCTCAAGGAGAAGAAGCACCGCATCGAGGACGCCGTCTCGAACGCGAAGGCCGCGGTCGAGGAGGGCATCGTCGCCGGCGGCGGCGTCGCGCTCCTGCAGGCCTCCACCAGCGCCTTCGAGAAGCTCGACCTCTCCGGCGACGAGGCCACCGGCGCGAACATCGTCCGGCTCGCCCTGGAGGCGCCGATCAAGCAGATCGCCTTCAACAGCGGTCTCGAGGGCGGCGTCGTGGTCGAGAAGGTGCGCAACCTCCCGACCGGGCACGGCCTGAACGCGGCGACCGGCGAGTACGTCGACATGGTCGCCACCGGGATCATCGACCCGGCGAAGGTCACCCGCTCGGCGCTGCAGAACGCCGCGTCGATCGCCGGCCTCTTCCTCACCACCGAGGCCGTCATCGCGGACAAGCCGGAGAAGGACAAGGCCCCGGCCATGCCGGGCGGCGGCGGCGAGATGGACTTCTGAGTCCTCTCCCCCGCGCTCTTCGACGAGCGCAGAGGGGCGGTCCCGGCTGCGGCCGGGGCCGCCCTTCGGCGTTTCCGGGGGTGCCCCCGGGACGGCCCGGGGAGATCGACCGGTACCGGGAGATCGACCGGTACCGGGAAGTTGTAGTCGGTCACCCAGCCGCCGGGTGGGAGGTGCCACGACGGCGGGTGACCGCCCGCGGGGTGCGCCGATTGGGGACGGAGCCGGCGCGGTCAGTTCCCGCGGTGCGAGGCGTCCCCCACGGAATCTCCCCCCAGCCGCTCCCAGGCGGCCGGAGCTGGGATACCGCAAAGAGTCGCCCCGGGTCGGTCCTGGGCCGGACGAACCGGCCCTGATCGACTGAACGTGAAGTTACCAGGGAGTAATTAGATCAACAAGGGGTCTACGCTTCTCCAGGACGCAGATCACGGGTAAGAAATCGACTTTTCTGGACTTAGACCCCGTTATCGGACCACTTCTCCCACACCGAAGGAGCCAGTGCGGGCAGGCACCAGCGGGTGCCCGGGGCCCGAACCACCCGGCCCGGACGATCCGGACGATCCGTGGACGTCCCAACCTCGCCGCGGGGCCGCAAGTCCGTCCACGGAGAATCAGCGGAGAGCACCGGCGGACGACAACCGGACGACAGTTGGACGGCTCCGCCCCGGCGCGCCGACGTGCGTCATCGGCGGGTCGACGCCCCAACCTTCGACAGCGGACGGAGCAACGGGCACGATGAACACCGTGGTACAGGCTCCCACCCCACTGCGATCCCACCGCCCGACCCTCACCCTGCCGGCCCCGCCGGTGTCCGTCGCGGATCTCGACGCGACGGCCCTCGAGGACGCGCGCGTCGAGGTGCTCGACGGGCTGTGCGTCACCCGCCCCTGGCCGACTCCGCTGCGGGCCCGGGTCACCGATCGGTTGCGGGCGCTGCTCACCCAGGCGGCGACCTCGGGCGCGCAGGTGTTCACCGGCGTCCAGGTCGAGCTGTCACCCCGGTGCCTGCTCGTGCCCGACGTGGCCGTGGTCGCCGTCGGCGATCCCGACCGGCGGCGGATCAGCGAGACGCCGTTCGGCGTGGTCGAGGTCGCCGACGCCAGCACCCGCCGCTACGACCGCACGCTGAAGCTCGACGTCTACCGGGAGCACGGGGTTCCCGTGTGCTGGCTGGTCGACCCGGACTCGGCGACGATCGAGGCGTTCGAGCTGGTCGGCCGCGACTACGTGCCGGCCGGCATCGTGTGCGGCGACGAGGAGCTCAGCGTCCTGCGGCCGTTCCCGGTGACGGTGACCCCGGCCGAGCTCATCGACCCGCCCGACGACTGAGCCCGGGCGGGCGCCGCCGGTCAGGCCACGTCGTCGGCGTCGACGATCGTGTAGGCGTAGCCCTGTTCGGCCAGGAACCGCTGGCGGTGCGCCGCGTACTCCTGGTCGAGGGTGTCCCGGGAGACCACGGTGTAGAAGTGCGCGGAGCGGCCGTCCGCCTTGGGCCGCAACACCCGGCCGAGGCGCTGGGCCTCCTCCTGGCGGGACCCGAAGGTGCCGCTGACCTGGATGGCCACCCCGGCCTCCGGCAGGTCGATGGAGACGTTGGCGACCTTCGAGACCACCAGCGTCGTGATCTCGCCGGTGCGGAAGGCCTCGAAGAGCCGCTCGCGTTCCTTGTTGCGCGTGGACCCCTGGATGACCGGGGCGTCGAGCAGCCGCCCGAGGTCGTCGAGCTGGTCGAGGTAGGCGCCGATGACCAGCACCCGGTCGTCGGAGTGGCGCTCGACGAGCCGGCGCACGACCAGGCTCTTGCTGTGCGCGGTGGAGCAGACCTTGTACCGCTCCTCCGGCTCGGCGACGGCGTAGGTCATCCGCTCGTCGTCGGTGAGCGTGACCCGGACCTCCGTGCACTCCGCCGGCGCGATCCAGCCCTGGGCCTCGATCTCGCGCCACGGGGCGTCGTAGCGCTTCGGCCCGATCAGGGAGAACACGTCGCCCTCCCGGCCGTCCTCGCGGATGAGCGTGGCGGTCAGCCCGAGCCGGCGGCGGGACTGGATGTCCGCGGTCATCCGGAACACCGGGGCAGGCAGCAGATGGACCTCGTCGTAGACGATCAGGCCCCAGTCCCGCGCGCCGAACAGCTCCAGGTGCAGGTACTCGCCCTTGCGGCGGGCCGTCATCACCTGGTAGGTGGCGATGGTGACCGGGCGGATCTCCTTGCGCTCACCGGAGTACTCGCCGATCTCGTCCTCGGTCAGCGTGGTGCGCCGCAGCAGCTCGGTGCGCCACTGCCGGCCGGCGACGGTGTTGGTGACCAGGATCAGCGTGGTCGCGCCGGCGCGGGCCATCGCCGCGGCACCGACGACCGTCTTGCCCGCGCCGCTGGGCAGGACCACGACACCGGAGCCGCCCTCCCAGAAGCCGGCCACCGCGCCCTTCTGGTAGTCCCGCAGGGACCACCCCTCCTCGCGCAGCACGATCTCGTGTTTCTCACCGTCGACGTAGCCGGCGAGATCCTCCGCCGGCCAGCCGACCTTGAGCAGCGCCTGCTTGAGCCGCCCGCGCTCGGACGGGTGCACGACCACGGTGTCGTCGTCGACCCGGGCGCCGAGCATCGGGGCGACCCGCTTGGACCTGGTCACCTCGGTGAGGACGACCCGGTCCAGCGCGCGCATCACCAGGCCGTGCACGGGGTCGTTCTCCAGCCGCAGACGCCCGTACCGGTCCATCGTGTCGGCGACGTCGACGAGCAGCGCGTTCGGGACGGCGTAGCGCGAGTAGCGGACGAGGGCGTCGACGACCTGCTCGGCGTCGTGCCCGGCCGCGCGGGCGTTCCACAGCGCGAGCGGCGTCACCCGGTAGGTGTGCACGTGCTCGGGCGAACGCTCCAGCTCGGCGAACGGCGCGATGGACGCCCGTGCCTCCGGGGCGAGCGGGTGATCGACCTCCAGCAGGAGGGTCTTGTCCGACTGGACGATCAGGGGACCATCCGGCAAGCCGCCACCGCCTTCCGCGTGCTCCGCGCCACCGCGCCCGTCGTTGCGACCGGCGGTGGCAGGTACCCCCGCCGACCCGCCGCGCGGTCGCCACGGGCCCGCCACCAGCGTACGGGTACGACCCGACCGGTCAGCGCGGGCCGGGCAGGTCGTCGGCCGCCGGCGGGACGACCCAGTCACCGGAGTCGGGGACCGGCGGGCCGCCGAACGGGTCGTCGATGTCGGCCACCCCGGTCACCCGGTGCAGGGCGAAGCGGCGGGGCGCCTCGCTGAGCTCGTCCCACGCGGTGAGCCAGCCGCCCTCCAGCAGCGTCGGGCGCACGACCCGGTCGCTGGGCGTCCCCTGCTGGTTGACGTAGCCGAGCAGGACGCGCCGGCCGTCGCGGACGGCGCCCTGCAGCATCACCAGGATCACCGGGGCGGAGCGCACGAGCCCGAGCCGCGCCCCGGCGGCGTCCTGTGCCGCCCGCGCGGCGCGGGTGCTGTCGTCACCCCGGCGCACCAGGCGGACGACGTCACGCAGCTGGTTCGCCCGGGTGGCGACGGACTCCGCGGCGGGTGGGTGGGTGCGGGCGGGCGTGCGGTGCACCTCCGGGCGGGCCAGCACGATGCGGCCGTCCGGGGCCTCCGCGACCGGGGCGAAACCAGCCGCGCGCAGCCCCTCCAGCAGCTCGGACACCGGAAGGGAGGAGATGACGATTGTCGGGGCCACCCGGCGCATCGCGAGGGCCTGGGTGCGCCGGGACGCGACGACCTCGGTGAGCAGCGCGGTGTCGTCGCAGCGCAGGTAGGAGGCGGCCGGGCCGGACCGCAGCCGCCCGTGCCGGCGGGCCGTGTCGTCGATCAGGTAGGTCAGCGACTGCGGGACGCCGCCACGGGCGAGGCGGCCCAGCAGGTCGTGCAGGTCGTCGGCGGAGCTGCCGGCGTCCATCGCGCGCCGCAGCGAGTTCTCGGTGAAGCGGTACACGGTGGCCGCGCCCGCGGACTCGACGTCCGCCATCCGGGACAGTTCGGCGGCGACCCGCGGCACCAGCGGGCCGGGGGCGACGGCCGTCAGGTCGGTCTGGATGAGCAGTTCCTCGACGGGTTCGGGCAGCAGCGGGGCCATCGCGTCGGCGAGCAGGTGACACAGCCCCTCGTCGGCCGCCGGGGACCGCCCGGAGCCGCGCCCCGGGTCGTCGGCCTCGGCGGCGGCGAGGCGGCGTGCGACGAGCCGCCCGAGGGTGGTGGGCGCGCCACGGCCGGTGAACCCGACCACCTCGGCCTCGGTGAGCGTGCCGCCGATCATCCCGTCCAGCAGCGGGCCCGTCCGGCGCGGGGAGCGCCAGGCCAGCCGGGCCCGGACCGACTCGGGGGTCGGCGCGACGCCCTCCGGCGCGGTGGCGACGGCGCGCAGCACCTCGCCGCGCAGGTCCGGGGCGCCGGGGCGGCGGGCGTCCAGCGACAGCGCGGCGATCTGCCGGCCACGTTCGTCGCGCCCGCCGACCAGCCAGGCCGCGGACGGCGAGCGCAGCCATCCCTCGGCGAGGACGGCCCAGCGCATGGCCACCGTCTCGGTGCACCAGCGGTCGTAGGCGTTGGTCGGCACGAACTGGACGTCGGTGCCGGGCGTCAGGTCGACCAGCCCGGCCGCGGCCGCCGCGTCGATGACGACGGCCGCCTCGGTCTCGGGGACGTCCATCAGCCGGGCGCTGTTCTTGAGGTCGCGCACGCTGAGCCCGCCGGTGCGCAGCGGGGTGACCGGGGTGCTCCCCCAGGCCGTGAGCAGCGTGGTGACGGCGCGGACCAGCGCGTCGGCGGCCAGCGCGGCGGCCGGGTCGACGGCGTCCGCCGCCACCTCGCGGCCGGTGACCTCGGGCGGCTCGGGATGCAGCGGCCCGGCCCGGTCGGCGCCGCGCAGCACCAGGCCGACCTCCCTGGGCAGCTCGACGGTGCCCGGCTCGATGCCGATGAGCAGCCCGCGGGCCAGCAGCTCCTCCACGGGGCTGCGGGCGGAGGACACACTCAGCAGACGGTCGGCGTCGCTGGTCGCACCCAGCGCCGGGCCGGCCGCGAGCCGTTCGGCCAGCCGCCGCGCCCGCGCCGAGCACCCGTCGAGCAGGGCGGTGATCCGGCGGGGGTCCGCGAAGGCGGCCGACACCATCTCGATCATGTTCTCGCGCCGGACGGGATGGCTGCCGGCACCGAGGTGCCGGCCGGCGCCGAGATCGAGATCGAGATCGGAGTCTAGGTCATGGTCGAGGGCCGGGTCGCGGGCCGAGTCGAGGGCCGGGTCGAGGGACAGGTCGGAGTCGTCCGAGTCACCGAGGCCGCCCGAGCTGGCGGACAGACCGTCGGACACCGCGTCGGGCAGCCCGACGGCCGCCGCCACCCGGGCGAGCTGCGCCTGCCGGTAGCCGGCCAGGCAGTCCCGCACCGGCCGCCCCAGCCCGAGCGGACGCTCACCGAGCAGATCGAAGGCGACACCGACCAGGCACAACGCCTCGTCCGGGCCCCAGACGACCAGCCGCTCCCGCAGGCTCTCAAGCGCGGCGCCCAGGTCGAGCCCGCCGCAGAAGGCGGTCAGCTCGGCCACGGAGACCGGGTTCGGCAGCAGCGTCAACGCCTGGACGATCTCCAGGGTGAAGGTGTCCAGCCGCTCCAGCGCCCGGCTGACGCTGCCGCGGATCTCCAGGCGCGCCGCGAGGATGTCGAAGTCCGGCGGGGGTGGGGTGGCGAGATCGGGCCGGAGTCTGAACAGCCGGACCAGGGTGTCGTCCGGCAACGCGCGCAGCCAGTGGGCGAGCGTTCCGGGCGGGCCCGGGACCCGGCCTGTCGACGGGGACATCCTGATGACGGTAGCCGCCCCTCCGGACGGGGTGTACGCGCGGACCCGCTCGGAGGCCGCCGGCCCAGAGCCGGGCGCGGCGCCGGGTTCCCGCAGCTCAGCCGCCCCGCCAACGGGGTCGAGGGGAACCGTTCGCGGATCGGTCACCGCAGGCGGTCGACCTGGTCCACGACGACCGAGAGGTGGTTGTCACGGGCCCAGTCCGCCATCCGGGACAGGCTGCCCTGATCACCGGGCAGCGCCAGCACCCGGCCCACCGAGACGCCGACAACGATCACCGCGCCGACCAGGACGATCTTGACCAGTGTCAGCACGGGGTTCCGGCGACGCCGCGGGGCGGGCGCGGGCGCCTCGTCGGGATCATGGCCGAACCTGCGGGGCGGCTCGTGCAGCTCACCCGGCCTGCGGTAGCCCTCGGCGGCGTACCCCGGGTACTCCTCGCGGGGCTGGTCGGCGACCCGTTCCTGGTAGCCCGTGGTGCTCACGGCCTCCAGCCCGGCCACCCTCGGCGGCGCCAGCGCGGCGGCTCTCGCGGGCCCCGGGCCGGGCGGCCTCGCGGGCACCGGGCCAGCCGTTCTCGGGGGCCCCGCCCAGACCGGCCGCCCGGGCACCGGCCCGGACGGCCTCACGGGCACCGGCCCGGACGGCCTCGCGGGGCCCGGTGGCCGGCCTGCCGAAGGCCGCGTCGTGAGCTCGTCGTCGTCCCCTCCGGGCGGGTAGGGGGGTGGCGTCCGGTCCCGCCGCGGCCCGGGAGGCTGCGGCCGGGCGGGGCGCGGGGCGGCGGGAGACAGCCGGACCGGGCCGTCCGTGGCCGGCGCGGTCACCATGTCCGCGGGGTCGAACCCGGCGGGGAGGCGGGGCGGACCCTGGGCGGTCTGACGCGGCGGAGCGGCCCGGCCCGGCGGGACCGCCTGACGCGGCGGAGCGGCCCGGCCCGGCGGGACGGGCGGGGGTGGCGGACCCGGGTCGGAACGCGGGCCGCCGGTGCGCAGGTTCCCGAAGGTCACCAGGCGGGAGCCGGCCTGCCGTGGGCGACCCACCCCGACCGGCTGCCGGGGACCACCGACGGCCCCACCGGAGCGGCCCACCCCAGGCCGGGGATCATCGTCGAAGGGGGCGGGGTCGGCGCCGCCACCTGCACCGGCCCGGCCTTCACCGGGTTCGGCGGGAGAACCCCGGCCTTGAGCGACCACGCCCGCACCTTCCCGTCAGACGCCCCCCGACCTGGTCGATCCGCTCAACCTCGGCCGGGCCGCGCCCGCCACCCGAGACCGACAACGCGGTCACGACGACGGGACCGACGATGACGGCGACATCCACCGCCAGGACACTCAGGAGGGGCTGCGCCGCCACCCTGGGCGCGTCGAGTTACGCACACCGTTGTTCGAGGTAGATCCGAGCAACCACATCCCAGAGTAGCCCGACCGATCAAGCAACGGGAAAAGGGTCCGGTCAACAGCGAACCGCCGCCGCGCCCGGTCAGCGGTCGCGGATCCGGCAGACGCGCTCGAGGACGAGCCCGCCGGCCAGCAGGACCGCCGTCGCGCCCAGGCCGAGGCCGGCGGCCAGCGCGTCCCCGCCGGCCGTGCCGAACTCGTCGGTCCGCGGGGCGGTGTAGGCGAGCAGGGCGGTCCACCCGCCGGACAGCACCGCGGCGACCACCGACGTCGCCTTGGCGAGCGCGGCGAGGCGGGCGACCGTCAGCGGCAGGATCGGGCGGGTACCCGGCCGGCCGGCGAGGCGACGGCGGGTCAGCGACGCGGTCTGCAGCTCGATCAGCCCGACCAGCAGCACCGAGACGGAAGCCGTCGCCGGCAGCTGCGGCAACGACTGGTAGCTCCACCACAACAGCGCGTAGACGACCGCCCCGACCGCCACCGCGATCGCGAGGAGATCACGGATGTGGGTCGGTCTCACCGACCCAGCCCGTGCGGGGTACGCCGCAGCGCGGCGGCCCCCGGCGCCGCCGAGAGGCTCGCGACCAGGTCCGCCACCCGGCCGTGGCCGGGCAGCGTGGCATCCGGTTCGACGTCCAGCCAGGGGACGCAGACGAACAGGCGCTCGTGCGCCCGCGGGTGCGGGAGCAGGATCTCGGGATCGTCGCTGCGGGTGCCGCCGCAGGCGACGATGTCGACGTCCAGCGTGCGGGGGCCCCACCGGACGGTGCGCTCGCGCGCGGCGGTCCGCTCGGCGGCCCGGGCCGCGGCGAGCAGGTCGCGCGGCGGCGCGGCGCGGACCAGGACGACCGCGTTGAGGTAGTCGTCCTGCTCGGGACCGCCGACGGGTTCGGTCTCGTACACGGCGGAGACGGCGAGCACACCCAGCGCGGCGTCCAGGTCGCGCACGGCGCCCCGCAGGTGGGCGAGCCGGTCGCCGATGTTGGACCCGATGGCGACCACCGCGTGACCAACGCCCACGGCACCCGCCGCCGCGCTGACGGCGTCCACGGCACCCTCGGTGCCCGGGGCGGACGACGGCCCGGCGTCCGCGGCGG
The DNA here is from genome assembly GCF_000373365.1 of Parafrankia discariae. Classification (NCBI taxonomy): domain Bacteria; kingdom Bacillati; phylum Actinomycetota; class Actinomycetes; order Frankiales; family Frankiaceae; genus Parafrankia; species Parafrankia discariae. The sequence goes on along the minus strand of NZ_KB891209.1, from coordinate 94,882 downwards.
CGTCCCGGGAGCGGGCCACGGTCACGGCGACGTCGGTGAACGCGACGGTGATCGGGGCGGCGGGCTTGTGCACCGTCACCTCGGCGGCGGCCACCCGCGGGTCGGCCGCCAGGCAGGCCCGGACCAGCCGGTGCGCCAGGGTCTCGATCAGGTCGACGGGCTCGCCGGCGACGATGTCGGCGAGCGCCTGCGCCAGCTCGCCGTAGTGCACGGTGCGGGTGAGGTCGTCGGTGGCCGCCGCCGGGCCGGTGTCCAGCCAGAGCGTGGCGTCGACGACGAAGAACTGCCCGAGCTCCCGTTCCGCGGGCAGCACCCCGTGCCGGCCGTGCACGCGCAGACCGGTCAGGGTGATCCGGTCGAGCCGCCCGGCGTCCGCCGCGGGCGCGGCGGCGCCTCCCGGCCAGGGCACCGCGCCGCCGGTCGGGACACCGCTTGTCCGGCCATCCGCCGGGCGGCTCGCCGGGCCGGTCATCGGGATGATCCGGCCGTGGGGGCACCGCCGGCCACGGCCGCGGGCGGCTGGCCGGCCCCGTAGGCGCGGGCCGCCTGCCGCCAGGCCCGCACCACACGGACGGCGTCCACGGCGGGGCCGACCGCGTGCACCCGCACCGCCCAGACCCCGGCGTCCGCCAGCAGGGCGGTCGTGGCCTGGGTGGCGTCGTCCCGCTCGTCCGGCGGACGGGGCGGCTCGCCCGGACCGCTCACCACCGCGCCGAGGAACGACTTGCGCGAGGTGCCGACGAGCAGCGGCCGGCCGAGGGACGCGACGGCGCCGAGGTTCGCCAGCAGCGCCCAGTTGTGCGCCGGCGTCTTCGCGAACCCGATACCCGGATCGATGATCACCTTGTCCTCCGCCACGCCGGCGGCCAGGACGACGTCCAGCCGGGCGGCGAGCTCACCCACCACATCGGTCACCACATCGTTGTAGACCGCGTGGGCGGCCATGTCCGTGCTGGACCCGCGGGAGTGCATCAGCACGTAGTGGACGCCGCGGTCGGCGACGACGCGCAGCAGCTCCGCGTTCCGGCCGCAGGAGACGTCGTTGACCAGCAGGGCGCCGGCGTCCACGGCCGCGGAGGCGACCGAGGCGCGGCTCGTGTCCACGCTCACCGGGACGCGGGCGGAGGCGAGCTGGGCCACCACCGGCAGCACCCGGCGCAGTTCCTCGCTGGCGACCACGCGCGGCGCTCCGGGACGGGTCGACTCGCCGCCGACGTCGATGACGTCCGCACCCTGCTCGATCATGAGCTGCGCGGCCCGGACGGCGTCGTGCGGATCCGGGTAGGCCCCGCCGTCGGAGAACGAGTCCGGGGTGACGTTGACGACGCCCATCACCCGGGTCGGGGCGCCCGGGGCGAACAGGTCGTCCTGTGCTCCGGTCATCGGCCGGCCGCCCCGCCGCCGGTCCGGCCGGTCCGGTCAGGCTGGCTGGCCGGGCCGGCCGCGGGCCACGCCGAGGTCACGTTCTCCGCCATGTTCTCCGTGGTCACGCGGGGTGCCACGGCGCTGCCCGGATGGCCGGACGGCGCCGGCAAGCGCCGGTAGCTGTAACCGTAGACAGGACGGAACCCGCGCCGGGCGTAGAGCCCGCGCGCCACCAGGCTGTGCCGCTCGACCTGGAGGTAGGCGCGCTCGGCGCCCCGGGCCCCGGCCCAGTGCGCGAGTTCGGCGAGCGTGCGGCCCGCGACTCCCGCCCCCCGGGCGGCCGGGAGCGTGGCCATGCTGTAGATCCCGAGCCAGTGGCCGTCCAGGACACCGCGCCCGACGCCGACCGGGCGGCCGTCGAGGAGGACCGTCACGTAGCGCTGGGGCAGTTTCATCGAACGCAGCACCGCGAGCGTGCCGACGCGCTGGCCGGCGAAGGTGTCGAGGACGTCCCCCGCCACCGCGAGCCAGCGCTCGTCGGGCAGGTCGGCGGCGGTGGACTCGACGCGACGACCGGCGCCCGGCCGGCCGGCCGGCCCGGGGCGGTGCTCCGCGGCGCCCGACCGGGGCAGGCCCAGGGCGGGCAGCGGCGCGACGCAGACGTCGGTCGGACCGGCGTCGTCGTAGCCCGCGGCGTCCAGCGCGTCGAGCAGACCGGCGGGCCGGACCACCGGGGTGACCTGGAACGTCGGTGGCAGGCCGGCGCCCGTGTAGAAGGAGTCGACGGCGCGCAGCGCCGCGGGCAGGTCGGGGACGTCGCCACGGGCCCACACCGAGTTACCCCGCCGGGAGGAGCCCGCCGACTCCCGCAGCACCCACCCGCCGAGGACGCGCTCGCGCAGCGGCGGCCAGGCGCGGTGCGCGACCTCCTCGAGCTCGCGGGCCAGTCCGACATCCTCCGGAGGCAGCACGCTTTTGGGCGCGGCCAGCGCGTCGCCACCCGCGACACTCGCCGGATCAGCGGTCACGGGGCCTCCGGACACGCAGCCAACCCGGCGCGCCCGCCGCGCGACGGGTACTTGTTGCCGGGTGGCCGCGGACACCGGACGGGCACGCCGGCACACCTCGGGGCCACCTCGCGGACACTTCGACCACGAGGATGAGGCTACCGAGCCGGCTCCCCCGAACGGGACCGCCGCCGACGCGGACGGCCCGGCCGGCCGGCCGGCACGCTCCGGCCTCACGGTGCGCGGCGGCGGCACGACTCCAGGTGGCAGCGCCGAAGCCGTGCCGCCGGCCGCCGGCGCGGTACGCGGACCCGTCCGGGGACCACCGATCGCCATGCTTCCCACCCACACTCAGGAAACGGGAGCTTCGTCACTCCTGGACCCGCGCTCGCGGCCGGGGCACTCAGCGCGCCCCCGCCCGACCCGGACCATCGACCGGCCGACAGACCGATCACAGACGAAGATAAAACGTTACATATGCCCCACATGGGAAAGAACATCATGTGGCGGCCGATCACCAGAGTAGATCCTTCGCCGGAAGCCTCCTCGGCGGCCCGACCCAACTCACCCCACAAACTCCCATGTTTTGGACATTCCTCGCACAAACCCACCAAGCCACATGTCCGTGACACAAGGCCGTCACTTTCTGACACGCAAGCGCCGTAGCATCGGCATGTGCACCCGACAACCGCACCCGCCGTCCGACGATGGCATCCGCACGATGCAGTCGGTGGACGGTCATCCGCACGAGCATCGGCGTTCGCACGTGACGAGCACCAGCCCGCCGGCCTGCCGGCCCCGGGTGAACGCGGCCCCGCATCCAGGACGACGAACACGATCACCGTGGTCCGTCCGGTGCCCTTGCATCGATGCCCCGCCGCGGTCGGTTTGCTGTCACTAGCTTGACAGCGGAAGGTCACGAACGCCCATCGTGACGCACAGGAGGGATCAGGGCATGCCGCAGTCGGACGGACCCCCGCCGCTGGCAGCGCCGGCATTCGACGAGATCTTCATCCCCCCGGCCCGCACTCCCCCGGACGACCGTCCCGAGGACTACCCCGCGGAGCCCCCGCACCGGCCGGCGCCGGAGGACACAGCCGGGCCCACCGGGCTCCGGGAGCCCACAGGGCTTCCCGAGCTCCCGGGAAGTCCCGGGAGCCCCGGGTTTCCCGAGCGCGCCGGGCTCCCCGAGCGCGCGGCGGAAGCCACCGCCGACCGCAGGCAGTTCCACCGGTGCGCGGGGGCCGCCGTCGTGGGCGCGCTGCTCGCCCAGAGCCAGATCATGGAGGTGGCGGACGTGCTCGCGGCCAGCCCGGTACAGCTCGCCCTCGAGCGCGCGAACGAGGCACTGGGTGAACTGGTGAACACCCACGAGGTGGTTCCCCCCGCCCACGTGCGCGCGCGCACGGCCCGACTCCGGCGCGGCCTGGAGCGGCTCGGCCGGCGCTCCATGGCGACGGAGGACTCCCGCCGGCTGCTCGTGCTCGCCGGCCGGGTCGCGGTACTCGGCGCCGACGCGGCGTTCAAGCAGGGCGACGTCGCCTCGGCCCGCCAGCTCACCGCCGACGGCTACGCGGCCGGCATCGAGGCCGGCGACGGTCCGCTGTGCGGCTCCGCGCGTGAGGTCGGTGCCGTCAACGAGTTCTACGTCGGGCGCCCCGCCGAGGCCCTGCGCCTCGCCCGGGACGGCCTGCGGCACGTGGGCTCCGGCCCCGTCCGGGCCCGGCTCGTGTGCCAGGAGGCCCGCGCGCTGGCGGCGATGGGCGACATCCGCGGCGCGGCCGGCAGCCTCGACCGCGCCTACGACCTGGCCGACGCCATCCCGGCGGACCGCTGGGGCCGGCCCGGGCCCAGCTTCGACACGTTCCACCCGGTCGAGGTCTCCTACAACGCGACGACCGCGCTCTGCCTGCTCGGCCGGCCCCGGGCCGCCCAGGAGCACGCCGAGCTGGCGCTGCCGAAGCTGGACGCGATGGACGCCCCCGGCTTCCGGTCGGTGATCCGGTTCGACCTCGCCCTGGCGATGGCCCGCCAGGGCCGGCTGGAGCTCGACGGCGTCTGCGAACTCGCGACCGACGCGATCGGCATCTCCTGGGGGCGCACGGTCGCCTCGGTCTCCAGCCGCGCCGACCAGCTGCTCTCCGCCACCGCCGCGCACGGCGAGGTGCGCCAGGTCAGGCAGCTGGCCGCGCTCGTGCGGGAATGGCAGCGCTCGGCCTCGGGCCAGCGCCCAGATCCCGGCGCCGTCCCGGCTCCGGCACTGGATCTCTAGTACCGGTGCCGGGTGTGGCCGGCCCGCGCGCGTAGGTCGATCCGTGGGTCCCGAACCAGGCGTCGCCGGCCGCTTCAGCGCGCAGCGGTCCCGGCACGCGCTCGCGCGCGTCTGTGCGAGCGTCGGCCTGGACGACCGTGACGCCGAACCGATCAAACTGACCGTGAACGCGGTGTACCGACTGCCCCGCGAGGCGGCGGTCGTGCGCATCGCCGGCTCCGCCGCGATGAACCACCGGGTGGGGAAGGTCGTGCGGGTCGCGCGCTGGCTCGCCGGGCACGGGATGCCCGCGGTCCGGCTCCTCCCGGGCCTGCCCGCGCCGGTCACCGTGGACGAGCACGTCGCCACCGTCTGGGTCGACGCGGCTCCGCCCACCGGCACGCCCACGACCACTCCCACCGGCACCGGTGGCGCCCGGGATCTGGCCGCCGTCCTGCGCCTGCTGCACGCCCTGCCACCGCCCGAACCGCCGCTGCCGGTGTGGGACCCCCTCGACGACGTCCGGCGGCGGCTCTCCGACGCCGAGGGGCTCGGCGACGACGACCGGCGGTTCCTGGAGGACCGCACGCTCCAGGTGGGCGAGGCGCTCGCGACGGTGCGGTACGCGTTGCCGCGCACCGTCGTCCACGGGGACGCGCACCTGGGCAACCTCATCCGGTCGACCACGGGCGAGGTGGTGATCTGCGACTTCGACGCGACCTGCCGGGGGCCGGCCGAGTGGGATCTCATCCCGGTGGCGGTGGGCGCGTTGCGCTTCGGCCGACCGCCCACGCCGCAGCTCGAGCTCGCCCGCGCCTACGGATTCGACGTCACCGCCTGGGACGGGTTCGGGGTGCTGCGCTCCGTGCGCGAGCTGAAGCTGGTGACGAGCGTCGTCCCGATCCTGGCCAGCAGCCCGACGGCCGCGGCCCAGTTCGCGGTCAGGCTGGGCAGCCTCCGCTCGGGCTCCGACCGGACGGTCTGGACCCCCTACCGCTGACGTCGGGCCGGTGCCAGCGCCGGTGAAGGCCCGCGGAGGCGACGGCACGGCACGGTCGCCGGCGACCGACCACCACCCACGGCGGACCTCCGGCCGCCGCGGCCCTGGCGGCATCGGTCCTGGCAGCCCCGGCCCTGGCAGCATCGGCCCATGGACTCCGAACGCCTGCGGACGCTGCTGACGGCCGTGTCGAGCGGCCAGGTCGATCCCGAGGACGCCGCCGCGGCGCTGATCGCGGGGCCGCTCGGTGGCGACGGCTCGGGTTTCGCCGATCTCGGCTACGCGCGGGTGGACACCCATCGCGCGATCCGGACCGGTGATCCTGAAGTGGTCTACGGCGCGGGCAAGACCCCGGCCGAGACGGTCGGCATCGTCGAGACGCTCCGCCGGACCTCGGGAGTCAGGACGCCCACGCTGGTCACCCGGGCCGGGGCGGCCACCGTGGCCGCGCTGCGCGCCCGCTGGCCCGACGCGCGGGTCAGCTCCGCGGCCTCGGCCGAAGCGGCCTCCACCGAAGCGGCCTCGACCAAAGGGGACGAACGGCCGGCGACGGTGATCGTCGGCCCGCTGCCGGAGCCCCGCGGCCGGGTCGTGGTCGTCGCGGCCGGCACCTCGGACGCGCCCGTCGCCGAGGAGGCCGCCATGACGGCCGAGGCCGCCGGCGCGGGCGTGGAGATGGTCCGCGACGTCGGTGTCGCCGGGCTGCACCGCGTCCTGGCCGCGCGGCCGGTCCTGGCCGGCGCCGACTGCCTGGTCGTCGTCGCCGGGATGGAGGGCGCCCTGCCGAGCGTGATCGGCGGGCTGGTCGGCGTGCCCCTGGTGGCCGTGCCGACCAGTGTCGGGTACGGCGCGAGCTTCGGCGGGCTGGCGGCCCTGCTGGGGATGCTCACCTCCTGCGCGCCGGGCATCGCGGTGTGCAACATCGACAACGGGTTCGGCGCGGGCCTGTTCGCCGCCCGGGTCGCCCGCCGCTCCTAGCGGCGCGGCCCTCAGCGGCTGCCGACGCGCCGCCGGCTCCCGAGCGCGACCGTGACAGGCCGTGCCGTCACAACCATCCGACTCGTGTCATCCTGGACGGACTCTCGTCGTTGACGGCCCGAACGGAGGAGCCGGGCTGGACAGTGTGCCGGGGCAGGGTCGACCGTGTGATTTCGCCGCACGGCGGCCGTTCATCTCAGGCGGGATCATGAGCACTCGATCATGAACAGGACCGACGACATCGGTGGCGGGGACCGCCCGTCGCCTCGGGACGGCATGTCCGTCGTCGAGGTGACCGGCCCGCAGGACGCTCATCGACACGACGCCCACCGGCATGATCCTCGCCCGCGTGACGTCCGGCCACTGGGGTGGTCCGTCGGCGGTCCGGACGACGCCATCGAGGTCGGCGGCCCGGACGGCTTCGACGGTCCGCCGCCGTGGGCACAGCGCCAACACCAGACACCGGGCCCGCCACCCACCGTCGATCCCGGGCGGCGGATCTGGGCCGGCGACCCGCCGCCGCCCGCGGCGGCACCCGTCGATCCCTGGCGGCCTGGCGCCGCTCCCGCGCCGGCGTACGGCCGGGAGCGACCCGAATCATGGCAGCAGGCCCGCGGCGACCGCCCGGCGGCGGCCCCCAGGCCGCCCGTGCCCCCGCCCACCGAGGCAATCCGGCCACCGCCCCCGCCGGCGGAGGCGGTGCGGCACTCGCCCCCACCCACCGAGGCCATGCCGCTCGGGCCGGCGACCGAGGCCATGCCGCTCCCGCCTCCCGCGGGCCTGCTGCCACGATTCGGGTCGCCCCCCGGGCCACCGGCGTCGGGGATGGACACCTGGCCGTCGATCCGCCCGACCTTCCGCGACCCGACTCCACCGCCGCCCCCGGCGGAGCAGCCGCCCCGGCCCGGGCACGTGATCGACGGCGTGACCACCCGGACGTTCGACCCGATCCACGACCGGTTCCCGCCGGCGCCCGGCCCCGGTTCCCGGCCCGGCCCCATCCCGGTCGAGACGACCGGGGAGTACCGGCCGTCCACGCTCTACCCGGCTCCGCCCCCGCCGCCGGGTGCCACCGGGGCGTCGCCGATACCGCGGACCGGGCCGCACACCTCCGGCCGGGTCGCGTCCTGGTTGCGTGATCCGGCGGAGTCACCCGCGCCGCCGCCGGCGCGCCCACAGTCGTTCCCACCCGGCCCGTCGGCCCCACCCGGCCCGTCGGCCCCACCTGCGTCCTCGGCCTCAGCGGCGCCGCCGCCCGGCTCGGCGGGCACCGGTCCCGGGCTGTACCGCGACGACTCCCCGGAACCGGCCGGCCGCGGCTGGGGCCACGGGTTCCACAGCGGCCCGGCGTACGGGACCGAGCCGCCCGGAGCCGGGCGTCCCGACACCGAGCTCCACGGTGCCGACATGCGCCGCGCCGCGCCGCGCCACGACCCGGTTCCCGGTGGCCGGGCGCTCGACGACCGAGCGCTCGACGAGGACGACATCCTCGACAGGTCCTGGCCGCGGGAGCCGGGCTGGTCGCCCGACGAGTACGACCCGCGCGGCGACCCGCGCCACGACGACCCGCGCCACGGCGACCCACGGTCCGGCACCGGGCTGCCCCCCGCCGCCCTGTTGCCGGCGTCACCGGACACCGCGTCCCGCGGCTGGCGGCGGCTGGTCTACCAGGTGTCGGCCGGCGCGCTCAATCCCGGTCCGTCCCCGGACGAGGCCCGCTACCGGCGCCTGCTCGCTCGAATCCGCACCCCCCTCGACGACTGTCACCGCATCGCGGTGCTGTCCCTCAAGGGCGGCGTCGGCAAGACCACGACGACGGTCTCGCTCGGGTCCACCCTGGCCGGCCTGCGCGGCGACCGGGTCGTGGCGATCGACGCGAACCCGGACCGGGGGACGCTCGGCGTCCGGGTCGAGCGGACGACCCGGCACACCGTCCGCGACCTGCTCGCCGACGCCGATCAGCTGCACCGTTACGTGGACGTCCGCCGGTACCTGTCGCAGTCGGCGTCCCGGCTGGAGGTGCTCGCCTCCGCCAGCGACCCGGAGATCTCGGACGCCTTCGCCGACGAGGACTACCGGGCGGTCGACGACCTGCTGCAGCGGCACTACTCGATCCTGCTGACCGACTGCGGCACCGGCATGCTGCACAGCGCGATGCACGGGGTGCTGGAGCTCGCCGACACGCTGGTGATCGTGAGCAACGCGAGCGCGGACGGCGGCGCGAGCGCCAGCGCCACCCTGGACTGGCTCGACGCGCACGGCTACAACGACCACGTCAGCGAGGCCGTGACCGTGATCTCGATGTTCCCCCAGCAGGGCGAGACGGTGGACGTCGACGCGCTCGAGGACCACTTCGCGTCCCGGACCCGCCAGGTCGTCCGGGTGCCGTTCGACCCGCATCTCGCCAGCGGCGGGCACATCGTCCTCGACGAGCTCCGCCGGGAGACCCGCCGGGCCTACGAGGAGATCGCCGGGGCGGTGGCCGAACGCTTCGGCTGACCCCGGGCGTCAGCGGCCCAGCGCGGCGACGGCGGCGGCCACTCCCGGCCGGCGCAGCTGACGGGCGATCGTGGAGCGGCCCTCGATGATCCGGCCGAACAGCCCGAACGTGCCCGGGACCCGGGTCATCATCGTGTGCATGAGCGCCGGGCGGCGGGTGAACACCGCCAGCACCGTCCTGCCCGCGGCGATCTCCGGCCCGAACACGTTCTCGATCCGGGCCGGGTACCGGTCGAGGGCCGTCGGGTCACCGGCCGCGGCGGCGGCGGCGCTGATGCCCGCGAGCCGGCCGGAACGCAGCGCGAAGGAGATCCCCTCCCGTGTCCACGGGTCTAGCAGGCCCGCCGCGTCGCCGGCGAGGAGCACCCGGCCGCGCCGCAGCGGCGAGCCGGCGGCGCGCACCCGGGTCAGGTGGCCGGAGTCGTGCAGCCGGGGGGCGGCGGTGAGGCCGAGCCGCTCGACGAGCGCGTCGTAGTAGCGGCGCAGCGCGGGCCCCTGCTCCCGGGCGCCGATGACCCCGACGGTGAGCACGTCACCCTTCGGGAAGACCCACCCGTACGATCCGGGCACCGGGCCCCAGTCGAGCAGCATTCGGCCGGACCACTCGCCGGCGACCGTGGCGGGCACCTCGAACTCGCCCTCGAGACCGACGTCCACCTGGTCGCAGGTGACGCCGACGTACGTGCCGGCCCGGCCCGAGGTGCCGTCGGCGCCGACCACCACCCGCGCCCGCACCGCCGGCCCGGACCGCACCTGGACGGCCACCTCGCCCCGCCCGGCCCCGGTGGGGCCCTCCTCCCGCAGCCCGGTGACGTGCACACCGGTCCGGACCTCGGCGCCGGCCGCCTTCGCGGAGTCGAGCAGCGCCGCGTCCAGCTCCGAGCGCATCACCATCGACAGCAGCGGACGGCCGTCCTGGCGGCGCCGGGTGACCGGGTGCCGGCCGTCGAGGGTCATCGTGAGCGCGTCGACCCGGGAGCGGACGAGCGGGGCCAGATCGATCCCGGCATGGTCGACGGACAGGCCGACCAGGCCGCCGCCGCAGGTCTTGTACCGCGGCACGGCCATCCGCTCGAGCACGCACACCCGGGCGCCGGCCTCGGCGGCCGCGCGGGCCGCGCTCGTGCCGGCCGGCCCGGCGCCCAGCACGACCACGTCGAAGTCCGGCGATGGTGGCTCCGGTGGCACGGCCGTCCTATCGGAGGGTGAGCGTGCGCCCGACCACGCCGGCGCGGACCCGCCGCTCCGGCGCGGTCAGTTCCCGCTGGTCGTCGAGGGTCTCGCGCAGCGCCGCCCACAGCTGGGCAGCGGGCTTCTCGCAGGAGTCGGCGTCGGCGCCCGGCGCGAGATCCCACACCGGGACCACCAGGCCGTCGGCGCGGAACGATCCGACGAACCGCGAGCCGTCACCGACGGTGAGGTTGCCCGCGGCGGCGAGGCGGGCGAGGGCGTCGAGGACGGACTCCTCCGTGCGGTCGGCGTCGAGCGGCAGCACCCAGCGCAGGTGCAGCCGTTCGCCGGGGTTGCACCAGTAGGCGGCCGGGACGGAGGTCAACCGGGACGTCGGCACGACCGTCGCGTTCGCCCGGTCCAGGGTCGCCACGACCTCGGGACTCGGCTCGGCGTCCTCCGACGAGGGCACCCACCAGGCGAATCCGGGATGCACGGTGATCTCGAGCGGCGCCGGGTCCAGCAGGTCACTGAGACGGGGCAGGTCCGCCAGGCCGCCGGGCAGCCGCTCCACGGCCTGCGGCGCGGACACCGGTCCGCCGTCCACCACCGTGCCGGGCTTCGCCTCCAGGGCGGCGATCAGCGAGCCGGCGACGTCCGCCGCGGCGTCGAGACCGCCGACGAGGGTCTGCATCGCCAGCAGGATCTCGCCGTCGTCGCGGACCACGGCGGGCGCGGCCTGCGGCAGCAGCGTGCCCAGGATGATCCGCCGGTTCGCGTGGTCGGGATGAGCGGCCAGGTGCTCCGCCGACAGCGTCAGCGGCGCGGTCGCGCTGGGGACGAACTCGCGCAGCGCGACCAGGTCCGGCTCGTCCGCGCGGCCCGCGAACGGGCGCAGTACCGGTGCCGCCCGGCGGCGCTCGCCGTGGCAGGCCTTGTACCGGCGGCCGGAGCCGCACGGGCAGGGCTGGCGGGGGCCGACCGCCGGCACGTCGGCGAGCGCGGTGGCGGTGGCCTTGGCGGTGGCCGCCTTGGCGGTGGCGGATCCGGGACGGCTGGGTGTCGTTCGGCGGGCGATCGCGAGCCTCCGGGGTCGGGCCCGCGGCGCCGGGCGCCGTGCGGGGCAGGTCGATGACGATGTCGGTGCGTACACGGTGGTGCCGCGTACACGGTGGTGCCGCGTACGCCGGTGGTACTGGCGGCGGGCATCGCCGACGGGGATTCGTGCGGTAAGGCTAGGGCATGCGCGGCCGGTGTCACGTTCGACATGCGCCGCCGGTGCGCTGAGCACCCACCGCGGGTCGGGGGGTTCAACCCGCGCCTCTCCGAGTTGTCCCTCTCCCGCCTGGGAGTTTTCCCTTCAATCAGCATGCGTGAGGCGGTCGGATGGTCGTGGGCCGACCCGGTGCGGGCACGATGGAGGAACGGGTCCTCCAACGAGGATCGCCGGACCGGAACGACCAGCGTCCACATGAGGCACACAGGCGGACCACACAGGGCGGTTGACGGGTGGCGAAGGTCATCGTGGCAGGCGGCGGGATCACCGGTGTCGCCTGCGCGCGCGAGCTGGCGGCACGGGGCATCGAGGTCGAGGTGCGCGACCGCGGCCGGGTGATCGGCGGCCGGATGGCCTCGCGCTGGCTCGACGGGCGGATCGTCGACGCCGGCGCGTCGTACTTCACGGCCCGCGGCCCCGAGTTCCTCGAGGTCGTCGACGACTGGCTCACCCGCGGCCTCGTCCGCCCCTGGACGCGCCGATTCCCGGTGATCGACGGCCCGTCCGCGACGCTGTCCGAACCGGTGCCGGGCCCGCTGCGGTACGCCGCCCCGCACGGCATCCGCTCGCTGGTCGTCGACCTCGCCACCCGCGGCGGCCTGCAGGTCTCGCAGTCGTCCCCGATCCGCATGGTGCGTCCGGGGCCGGTGGTGGACGACGAGCCGGTGGACGCCGTCGTCCTGGCGATGCCCGACCCGCAGGCCCTGCGCCATCTCGATCCGGATCTCGGCGCGGAGCGCGCGGAGCTTGTCGGCCGGCGGTGGTCCCCGGTGCTCGCCCTGCTCGCCGGCTGGGAGGCCCGAGGGTGGCCCCCACTGGACGGCGCCTTCGTCCACGGCGACCCGACCATCGCCTGGATCGCCGACGACGGCCGCCGACGCGGCGACAACGCGCCCGTTCTGGTGGCGCACTCCACCGCGGAGTTCACCGCGGGCCGACTGACCGACCCGCCGGCGGCCGCCGGCGACCTCACCGCGGCGGTCCGCCGGCTCCTCGACATCCCCGCCGAACCGCGCTGGACATACGTCCAGCGCTGGACGTTCGCCCGCCCCGAGCAACCGCGGGAGCGGACCTACTTCCTCGGCCCGGAGCGGGTGGGGCTGGCGGGCGACGGCTGGGGCGAGCCCAAGATCGAGTCCGCCTGGCGGTCCGGTACCGAGCTCGCCCGGGCGATCGCGGCGGCCGTCGGATGATCGACGAGGCGGTCCGGTGATCCCCGAACGCCCCGGGCCACCAACCCCGCGAACACCCGGTCGGGCCGCGCCGGCGGAATACCTCCGATTGATGTCCGGTGGGCGGGGTACACCGAGCGACATGGAGATCAAACTCAGCCTGTCGCTACCCCGTGATGAGATCTCCATTCCGATCGTCCGTCGTATTTGCACACAGGCGCTGAAGGTTCTCGGTGTTTCACAGGAATGCATCGACGACGTTGAGCTGGCGTTGACCGAAGCGTGCGCGAACGTGCTCCTCCATGCCATGGCGGACGACGAGTACGAGGTTTCGGTCGGCGTGGACAACCAGGTGGCGGCGATCGAGGTCGTAGACCACGGTGGGGGCTTCGACGCTCTCGCCGCCTTCGACGACGGCGGAATCCCGGTCCGCGCGGACGTCGACGTCGCGTTTCACAACGGCGCCGGCCCGAACGAGATCAGTCCGGTCGAGACGAATCAGGACGGAGCGAATCCGAACGGGGTGGTTTCACGCTCCGACCCCTGGGCAGCCCGCGCCAATCACGAGCGGCCGGGGCAGGGTCAGCCGAATCCCGACCAGCCGTATTCCGACCAGCAGTGGCTCGAACAGGTACCCACCGACGCCGTTCCGGAACAGGGCCGTGGCATCTTCCTGATGCGCGCGCTCATGGACCACGTCCAGTTCCACACCGTAGACGGACCACACCCGGGCACCCGGGTCCATCTCGAGAAACTGCTCACCTGGGACGAGAGCGCCCCCGGCGCCAAGCTCGGCCGGGTGCGGTCGAGCCGTGGGCCCTGGTCGGGCCAGCGCCGCGACCCCGCACCGGACGGCGCCTGAGGGAACACCCTGCCGGTACGTTGAGAGGAGGCGGGTCGCGGGACGGCCGGTCGCGGGACGGCGGGTCGAGAGACGGTGGTGGGCAGATGGTGCAGGCAGCTGCCGGCGGCGCGGCACGCGCCCCGCGGGTCGGTGTGGTGACCTTCCCCGGGTCGTTGGACGACCGGGACGCCGCGGCGGCCGTGCGCCTCGCCGGCGCCGAGCCGGTGCCGCTCTGGCACGGCGACGACAAGCTGCCCGGGGTGGACGCGGTCGTCCTCCCCGGCGGTTTCTCCTACGGCGACTACCTGCGGGCCGGGGCGATCGCCCGCTTCTCACCGGTCGTCGGCGCCGTCGTCGAGGCGGCCGCCGCGGGCCTGCCCGTCCTGGGGATCTGCAACGGGTTCCAGGTGCTGTGCGAGGCGGGGCTGCTGCCGGGCGCGCTGACCCGCAACGCGGGGCTGCACTTCGTGTGCCGTGACCAGCGGCTGCGGGTCGAGACCACCGGCACCGCCTGGACCGGTGCCTACTCCCCCGGCGAGGAGATCGTCGTCCCGGTCAAGCACGGCGAGGGCCGCTATGTCGCCGACGCCGCGACCCTGGCCCAGCTGGTCGCGCAGGACCGGGTGGTCGTCCGCTACGCGGGCGGCAACCCGAACGGCTCGGTGGACGACATCGCCGGTGTGTGCAGTGAGAACCGGCGGGTCGTCGGCCTGATGCCACATCCGGAGCACGCCGTCGAGGAGCTCACCGGACCGGGTACGGACGGCCTGCGGATGTTCACCTCGGTGCTCGGCGCGCTGCTGCACCCCGCCGCCTAGCCCGCGGGCGCGGCGGGCCCGACCCCCGGCGGAGACGGCCGGCGCGGGCGTGGGTCATCCGCCGCCCGGGTCGTCGGTGGCCAGCGAGCGCCGCAGCGCGGCGTGCAGAGTGGCCAGGGTGAGCACGCCGACCGGCGTGCCGCGTTCCCGCACCTCGACCCGGCCGTCCCCCGTGGCGAGCATCACCGCGAGCGCCTCCCGCAACGAGGCACCGACCTCCACCCCCGCGCAGGCACCGGCACGAGCCGGCGCGTCGACATCCGCCAGGTCAACGCGGCGCAGCGGGGTGACGGACAGGCGCAGCAGCATGCGGTCGGCGCCGGTGAAGTCGGCGACGAACGAACTGGCCGGGGCGCCGAGCACCCGGGCCGGAGTGTCCAGCTGCGCCAGCCGGCCGCCCTGGCCGAGTACCGCGACCCGGTCACCCAGGCGGACCGCCTCGGCCAGGTCATGGGTGACGAACACGACCGTCTTGCGGATCTCCCGCTGCAGGCGCAGGAACTCGACCTGCAACCGGTCGCGGGCGATCGGGTCGACCGCGGAGAACGGCTCGTCCATGAGCAGGACGGGCGGGTCGGCCGCGAGCGCCCGGGCCACCCCGACCCGCTGCTGCTGACCGCCGGACAGCTCCCGCGGGTACCGCGCCGAGACCGTGCCGGGGTCGAGCCCGACCAGCTCCAGCAGCATCCCGACCCGTTCCCGGGTCCGGCCCCGGCTCCAGCCCAGCAACCGGGGCACCGTCGCCACATTGGCGAAGACGGTCTGGTGCGGGAACAGCCCGACCTGCTGGATCACGTAGCCGATCCGGCGGCGCAGTCGCACCGGGTCCGACCGGGCGACGTCCGCGCCGTCGACGGTGATCCGCCCGGAGGTCGGCTCCACCAGGCGATTGATCATCCGGATGATCGTCGTCTTGCCGCAGCCGGACGGGCCGACCAGGCACATCAGCTCGCCGGTGGCGACCGCGAAGGACAGGTCCGCGACGGCGACCGTGCCGTCCGGGTAGCGCTTGCCGACCCCGTCCAAGGTGATCATCGGTCGGGTCGTCGTCTCCACGCGCGCTCCCGTCCCCCCGGCCCCCACCGTGTCACCGGGGCGAACAGCGCCACCGCCGCGCCTCATCCCGCTCCCCCGGGTTTTCTACCGGTGGACGGCTACCGTGCAGTGGTGGCACTCCTCGCGGACGGCTGCCTGGAACGCAACGCTTGGATCTGTGGCGATTATGTGTCCTCCCGCTCGGACGAGATCATGGCCGCGTTGCGCGAGCATGTCAGCCTCACCGTGAGCGCGGTCGGCTACGGCACGCTGATCGCCGTCCCGCTCGTGCTGGCCGCCCGCCGCCGGCCGGTGCTGGCCGCCTGGATCAGCGGCGCCACCAGCGCGCTGTACACGGTGCCGTCGCTGGCGTTCTTCGCCATCCTGCTGCCGTTCACCGGCCTGTCACGGACAAGCGTGCTGATCGGGCTGATCGCCTACACCCTGGTGATCCTCTTCCGCGGGTTCCACACCGGGCTGGGCTCCGTCCCGCCCGAGGTGCGGGCGGCGGCGGTCGGGATGGGGTACGGGCCGACCCGGCTGCTGGTCACCGTGGAACTGCCGCTCGCGCTGCCGTCCGTCATGGCCGCGCTGCGGGTCGCCACGGTGTCGACGATCGCCCTCACGACGGTCGGGGCGACGATCGGGCACGGCGGGCTCGGCGACCTCATCTACGACGGGCTGGGCAGCACGTTCAAGGCCGAGGTGCTGACCGCGTCCGTGCTCTGCGTGCTCCTGGCCGTCACCGCGGACCTCCTTTTCGTGGCGGCGCAGTGGCTGCTGACCCCGTGGCGGCACGGCACGCGCGGATCACCCGGCGCCCGCCGGACACCCGGCCCGCCGGGCGCGCCCGGCGGGTGAGCCCGACATGAGCATGCTCATCGAGACCGCGTCGTGGCTGGCGGACGGCCGCAACTGGTCCGGCCACGAGGGGATCCCCGCCCGGCTCGGCGAGCACCTCGTGCTCAGCGGCGCGTCCGTCGGGATCGCCGCCGCCCTCGCGCTGCCACTCGGAACAGCCCTGGGGCACGCCGGCCGCGGCGGCACCCTGGCGATCAACATCTCGAACGTCGGACGCGCGGTGCCCACCTTCGCCGTGCTCGTGCTGCTGGCGATCGGACCATTCGGCATCGGCGACACGACGACGATCGCGGCGCTCACCCTCTTCGCCCTCGCCCCGCTGGTCACGAACAGCTATGTGGGCGTCCGGGAGATCGACGGTGACGCGCGCGAGGCCGCCCGGGGGATGGGCATGTCCGGCTGGCAGATCCTGCGCGGGGTCGAGCTCCCGCTGGCCGCACCGATGATCATAATCGGGCTGCGGCTGGCGGCGGTGCAGGTCGTCGGAACGGCGACCATCGCCGCGCTGATCGGCGGCGGCGGCCTGGGCCGGTTCGTGGTGGACGGCCTGGCCCGGCACGACGATCCCCAGATCGTCGGCGGCGCGGTGCTGGTCGCCGCGCTCGCGCTGGCCGTGGACGGCGTCCTGCTGGGCGCGCAGCGGCTCCTGGCCCCCCGCGGCGGGCCCACCGGGCGGAGCCCGGTGGGAACCTGACGGCGGCGTTCTCCGGATCGCGGTCGGCCTGGTGACAACGGCCGGTCCGGGTTGCACGGGCAACTGGTCGCACGGCAGGGTGACGCGGGGCGTACGACGGTGACGGGACGAGGGATATGGGGTCGGCGGACGTGATCGAACCAACGTCGGTGGCGGCAGCGAACCGGGCCGGCCGTCTGCGCCGGGTGGGTGCCGCGGTGGCGGCCGTGCTCGCCCTCACGCTGACCGCCGCGGCCTGCGGCGACGACTCCGGTGCCGCCAGCCTCGGCTCACTCACCGTCGCCGACGCCGGCTTCACCGAGAGCAAGATCCTCGCCGACATGTACGGGGAGCTGCTGACCAACGCCGGCTACGACGTCGAGCGGACCTCGGTGCAGAGCACCGAGATCGCCCAGTCCTCCCTTGAGAGCGGGCAGATCGACGCCATGCCGCAGTACGTGGCGACCTACGCCGACCTGCTGAACTCCCAGGTCAACGGCTCCGGAGCCACCTCGGTCTCGTCGTCGGACCTGGACGCGTCGCTGGCCGAGCTGCGCCGGCTCGCGCAGGGGTCGGGCCTGAGCGTGCTGGAGCCGGCCGACGCGGTCGACCAGAACGCCTTCGCGGTGAGCAGGTCCTTCGCCACGGAGCACCAGCTGACTACCCTGTCCGATCTGGGTGCCAGTGGCCTGACGGTGAAGCTCGCCGCGGGCGCCGAGTGCGCGACCCGCCCGTTCTGCCGGCCCGGCCTGGAGAAGACCTACGGGATCAAGGTCTCCGAGATCGTCGAGACCGGTGTGGCGACCGCCCAGACCAAGGCGGCGGTGCGGGACGGCACCGCGCAGCTCGGCCTGGTGCTCACCACCGACGCCACCGTCAGCGACTACAACCTGGTCGTGCTGACCGACGACAAGAAGCTTCAGAACGCCGACAACCTGGTGCCGATCGTGAACACCGACTCGCTCACCCCGGAGATCACCGCGGCCCTGAACGCGCTGGCACCGGTCCTCACCACGGCGGACCTGGCCGAGCTGAACAAGAAGGTGGACGCGGAGCGGGAGAAGTCCGAGGAGGTCGCGCACGACTTCCTCGCCGAGAAGGGCCTGCTGGACGCCTGACCGCCCCCCGCGGTGGGCCCACTGGTGGGCCGCGGGTGACGCCCGCGGCGTCGCCGCCACCCGACCGGCGCGCATCCGCCAGGATGGGGGACGTGACCGGAACGCCTTCCGCCCCCACGACCAGCCCCGACGACCAGGCCGACGGCCCGGGCGAGGGCGCCGTCGACCGCCAGCCCTACCGCGAGCTGGGCCTGACCGACGACGAGTACACGCGGATCGTCGCCACCCTCGGCCGGGTCCCCACCGACGCCGAGCTGGCCATGTACTCGGTGATGTGGAGCGAGCACTGCTCGTACAAGTCGTCCAAGGTGCACCTGCGCCAGTTCCGGGATACGCCGGCCACCGACCGGCTCCTGGTCGGCATGGGTGAGAACGCCGGCGTGGTGGACGTCGGCGAGGGCCTGGCCGTCACCTTCAAGGTCGAGTCGCACAACCACCCGAGCTTCGTCGAGCCGTACCAGGGCGCGGCGACCGGCGTCGGCGGCATCGTCCGCGACATCCTGACCATGGGGGCCCGGCCGATCGGGATCCTCGACCCGCTGCGCTTCGGTGCCGCCGACGCCCCCGACACCGCCCGGGTGCTGCCCGGCGTGGTCGCCGGGATCGGCGGCTACGGCAACTGCCTGGGCCTTCCCACCATCGGCGGCGAGGTCGTCTTCGACCCGGTGTACGGCGGGAACCCGCTGGTCAACGCGCTGTGCGTCGGCGTGATGCCGGTCGGGCGGGTGCAGACGTCCGCCGCCACCGGGGTCGGCAACGCCGTGGTGCTGCTCGGCGCGAAGACCGGCCGGGACGGCATCGGCGGCGTCTCGGTGCTCGCCTCGGCCACCTTCGACGAGGGCGGCGGCCCGGCCCGGCGTCCGTCGGTGCAGGTCGGCGACCCGTTCACCGAGAAGATCCTCATCGAGTGCTGCCTGGAGCTGTTCGACCGCGGGCTGGTCACCGGCATCCAGGACCTCGGCGGGGCCGGCCTGACCTGCGCGCTCACCGAGACGACCGCCGCCGGCATCGCCACCGGCCAGCCCGGCGGCATGTCGGTCGACCTCGACCTCGTGCCGCTGCGCGAGGCGTCGATGGCGGCGCACGAGGTGCTGGCCAGCGAGTCGCAGGAGCGGATGCTGGCCATCGTCACCCCGGACGCGCTGCCCGAGGTGCTGGCGCTCGCCGAGCGGTGGGGTGTGATCGCCACCAACATCGGCACGGTGACCGACAGCGGCCGTCTCGTCGTCCGCTGGCACGGCGAGGTCGTCGTGGACGTCCCGCCGGGCTCGCTCGCCGACGACGGGCCGGTCTACGAGCGCCCGCTGCGCCGCCCGGCCGACCTCGACCTGCTGCGGGCGGACGCGCCGTCCACCCTGGAACGGCCGCGTACCGGCGACGCGCTGCGGGCCACCCTGCTGCGGATGATCGCCTCCCCGAACCTGTGCTCACGGGCCTGGGTGACCGAGCAGTACGACCGGTACGTGCAGGCCAACACGGTGCTGGCCCAGCCCGAGGACGCCGGCGTGCTGCGCCTGTCGGCCTCCGGGCTGGGCATCGCGCTCGCCACCGACGGCAACGGCCGCTACGCCCGGCTGGACCCGTTCGCCGGGGCGCAGCTCGCCCTGGCCGAGGCGTGCCGCAACGTCACCGCGGCCGGCGCCGAGCCGATCGCGGTGACCAACTGCCTGAACTTCGGCTCCCCCGAGGACCCGGAGGTCATGTGGCAGTTCGCCCAGGCCTGCGCCGGGCTCGCCGACGCCTGCCGGCGGCTCGGCCTGCCGGTCACCGGCGGGAACGTGTCCTTCTACAACCAGACCGGCTCGGCCCCGATCCATCCCACACCGGTCGTCGGCGTGCTCGGCCTGTTCGACGACGTCGCCCGCCGCACCCCCATCGGTTTCACCGGCCCGGGCGACGCGCTGCTCCTGCTGGGCGAGACCCGGGACGAGTTCGGCGGCTCGGAGTGGGCCTGGGCGACCCACGGCCATCTCGGCGGGACACCGCCGGCCGTCGACCTGGAGCGGGAGAGGCTGCTCGGCGAGATCCTCGTCGCGGGCTCCCACGAAGGGCTGCTCGCCGCCGCGCACGACCTCTCCGAGGGCGGGCTCGCCCAGGCGCTGGTCGAGTCGTGCCTGCGGGGCGGGCACGGGGCGCGGATCGAGCTGCCCGCCGGGGCCGACGCCTTCGTCGAGCTGTTCAGCGAGTCCGCCGGGCGGGCGGTCGTCGCCGTCCCGGCCGCCGCGCGGGATCGTTTCGCGCGGCTGTGTACGGACCGGGGCCTGCCGTTCCGGCAGATCGGCGTCGTCACCGGCGGCGCGGCCGACGGCAGCGGCAGCGGGACCGACGGCGGCAGCAGCGGCGGCGGGACCGACGGCGGCAGCAGCGGCGGCGGGACCGACGGCGGCGGCCTGGACGTCGTCGGCGCGTTCGCCGTACCGCTGGACGAGCTGCGGGTGGCCCACGAGGGCACGCTGCCCCGCCTGTTCGGCCGCGGGGCCTGAGTAGAAGGCCCGACCTGCCCGATCCGGTGGCGCCGGATCACCATCTATCGGACAAAAAATCCAGATATCGGGGCAGCCTTCTCGCCCTTTGACATCCTTCTCGCCGTTCAGGACCGGCTTCCGCCGGAAGCAGGTACCGAAACGGCGAGAAGGAAACCAAAAGGCGAGTAGCCGAGCACCAGAAGCCGACCGGGGGCCTCCGCCGCCAGGCCCGCCAGGCGGAGGCCGCGCGCTCGTTCAGGAGTGGCCGTAGGGCTCCGGGCCGGGATCGGTGTCGGTGTCGGCGCGGCCGGAGGGCTGGTCGGGGACCGAGCCCGGGGAGTGGGCGGCCACCCCGACCAGTTCGATGTCGGTCGGGGTCAGGTCGGAGGGGTCCTCGTCGAAGGGGACCGACTCCGGATGCGCCGAGGGCGCGACCAGCGCCTCCGAGTGGGCGCCGCAGCCGTGGTCGACGGCCGTGACCCGGGCGTCGTCCGGGGCGAGCTCGTTCGCGCACACCCCGAACAGGCGGCCGAGCGCGCCGACGAGCCGGACGTGGAAGCCGCAGGTGAGGCAGGTCGCCGGTGCCACCTTGGCGATGGAGGCGTCCGGCCCGGAGTCACCGCCGTACCAGCGCTCCGCGGCCTCCTCACGGCCGACGGCCGACAGCATCCGCGGGCGGCCGATGCCGGGCCCCATCCAGGGCTCGGGGTCCTCGATCTCCTCCGCGTCACTCGCCCGCAGCGCCAGCCGGGGGTCGTCGACGGCCGTCGGGAGCAGGTCACCCACCCCGACGTCGCCCGGGCGCAGGCGCTCGGACCAGGGCACCCAGGCCGGGGCGAGCACCGCGCCCTCGCCCGGCGTCAGCACGACGTCGTTGACGGTCGCCTTCCGGATGCGCGACGCGCGGGCGACGACGACGGTCCAGGTCCAGCCGACGTAGGCCCGGGAGAGGCACTCGAACCGGTGCAGGACGAGCCGCTCCGCCTCGGCCTCGACACCGAGGTGCCGGCCGACCTCGGCCGGCGAGTCGGCCTCCTCCTCGGCCGCGGCACGGGCGAGATCCACCGCGCCGGCGCACACCGAGTCGAGGACGGGCTCCCGCAGCAGGCGGCCCGACCGCGCGACCCGCGCCCGCGTCGCAGGGACGTCGGGCCCGGCGTCGGGCCCGGGGGTTTCGGGCCCGGATCTCTCGGGCACCGCCCTTTCGTGCTCCGACACCACACCGGCCGGAACGCCGACGGACACGTCGGCCGGCGCGTCGGCGCCGGACCCGCGCGCCGCCTCGACAGACGTGCCCGCGGCCCCCGCAGGCGCGGGCTCAGCAGGCGTGGGCTCGGCCTCGGCAGACGCGGGCTGCCCGGTGGCGTGCTGCCCGGCCGGGGCCTCGGGGGGCGTCGCGGGGGTGGGCTCGGCCGCTGCCGCCCGGGCGCGCCGCGATGACCGGCGCACGGGCCGGCGTGGCTTGTCGTCCACGGGGGACGGCGCCGTGGCCTCACTGTGATCCGTCACAGTGCCAGCGGGGGGAACGCCGGCACCATCCGACGAACCCCGGGACCCACGGGCCCCAGCCGACTCGGAACGAACTTCTAGTGCTTCCACGGCACGTATTCTCACCCACCGACGGTCGCCCCGCCCGATGTGGTCGTGGTCTCGAGCGGTACCGGCGAGGACACTCGGCAGAGTGAAGCCGGGAAGCACGCTCACTGAAGGACTCCACCGCCTGCGTGCGACCATTCGCCGCGACGGCGCGCAACAGTCCGGGCTGTCCTCGCTGACCGAGTTGTCATTCGTCAACGCGGCGGGCGACGCGCTCGTAACGGTGGCGCTGGCCGGCTCGCTGTTCTTCGCGGTGCCGACCGGCGAGGCCCGGTCGAAGGTGGCGCTCTACCTCCTGATCACCATGGTGCCGTTCGCCCTGCTGGCACCGGTCGTGGGGCCGTTGCTGGACCGGGTGGCCTACGGGCGGCGCACCGCGCTCGCGGCCATCTGCCTCGGGCGGTGCCTGCTGGCCTGGCAGCTCGCCGGCGCGCTGGACGGGCTCGCGGTCTACCCGCTCGCCCTCGGCCTGCTCGTCCTGTCCCGGGCGTTCGGCGTCGCCCGCAGCGCCGTCGTGCCGCGGGTGACGCCACCGGAGATGACTCTGGTCAAGGTCAATTCGCGGATCTCCCTGGTCAACATCGTCGCCGGCTCGATCGTCGCCCCGGTCGGCCTCGGGCTGGCCAACATCCCGTTCGTCGGCTATCCGTGGGTCCTGCGGGTGTGCGCGCTGGTCTACATGGCCGGGGTGCTGCTGGCCTTCAACCTGCCCGGCCACGTCGACTCGGCGGCCGGGGAGCGGACGCTGCGCGAACTCACCGGCCCACGCCGGCGGGGCAGCCTGCGCACCCGGTTCGCCGCGGCGCTCGGGGCGCTGCCCGTGGCGCTGCGGGCGACGCTGGTCCTGCGCGGACTGGTGGGCTTCCTCACCTTCTACCTCGCCTTCCTGCTGCGGACGAACGGCGGCAACAACCTGTGGCTCGGCGCCCTCGCGGCGACGGCGGGAATCGGCAGCGGAATAGGCGTTCTCATCGGCGGGCGGCTCGGGCGCCGGCGCCCCGAGGGAATCCTCATGCTGGGCCTGCTGCTGGCGGCGGGCGGATGCCTGGTCGCCGCGGTCACGTACACCCGCCTGACCTCGCTGGTCGCGGCCCTGCTGGCGATGACGGCGGGCTCGATGGCCAAGCTGGCGCTGGACGCCATAATCCAGCGCGACATCGTCGAGGACACCCGGGGCTCGGCCTTCGCCCGCTCCGAGACGGCGTTGCAGCTCGGCTGGGTGACCGGCGGCGCGTTCGGCCTGATCGAGATGCCCGGCACGCTCGGTTTCGCGCTCGCCGCGGCGGTGGTCGGGCTGGCTCTCGTCCTGCAGTCCCGGGCGTTGCGGGAGGCCCGGCGCCAGGCCCGCGAGCGCCACCAGCCCACGACCCGGGAGACCACCGGCCACCCGGCGGCCGACTACGCGGCAGCCGACTACGCGACGGCCGGTCACGCTGTCGCCGATCCCACAGGGACCGACCCCACCGCGGTCGGTCCCCCACCGGTCAGCCCCGCGCCGGCGGACCCGACAGCGGTCGGCCCCACGGCAGCCGTCACCCCGACAGCCGTCACCCCGACAGCGGCCGGTCCCATGGCTGTCGGCCCGACAGCGGCCGGCCCGGCGGCGGCCGATCCCACGGCGGTCGGCCCGGCGACGGGTGCGGGTGCGGTGCCCGCCGGTTCCATGAACGGCTGGTACGCCCCCGATCCGCGGGCCGACGTCCCGGTCAGTTGGCGGGGGCCCGGCGGTGGGCAGTGGGCCGGCCGCGATCCCGACGCCACGAATCCGCTGGGGCACCCGCCCGTCCCCACACCGGCTGCGGCCGAGGGCACTGGCGGCGCGCACGGCCCGGCGCCGCACCTGCACCATGCCTACCAGCAGCCCTACCAGCGGAACTCCGAGCAGCCGGGGGTGGCCGGGCCGCCGCCGCCCGGCGGGGCCGCCCCGGCGGTGCCGCGGACGCTGGAGGATCCCGACCCCCCGGACGGCTCCGCCCGCCGCGGCCGCTGGCGCCACGACCGGTCACGATGAGCCGCCGCGCGGCGGGCGGCCCACCACGCCCGGGGATTACCGTGAGCGGCAACTCACAGCGGGTGCGCGGAACCACGGAGGGTCGATCGCGGTGCTAGGGTCCGTCAACTAAGTCCGGTTTGCACCACATCACAGGGATCGTGCCGTCACCTCGCCGTCCGGCACGGTGGCCTGGTCGCAGACCGGCGCCCCAACGGCGCGACGGAAGACGAGGACACGTCCAAACCATGATCTTGAGCAGGTCATGACCCGCACCCTCATCGTCACCGCGGTGAACGCCGAGGCGGACGCGGTGTGCGCCGGTCTGATGGGGAGCTGGTCGCGCGGCCGCTCGCGCACTCCGTCCGGGCCCGGCGGCCTGGTCTCGCCCGACTGGGACCGGCAGTTGCTGACCACCTCGACCCTCGGGCCCTACGTCGGACGCCGACGCGGTCCGGTGACGGTCCTCGCCGCCGGCCCGGCCGGTCCGGCGTCCGCGGCCGGGACGGCCGTCGCCCTGTCGGTCGCGAGCGCGGCCGGCGAGCCGTTCGGGCTGGTCCTCTCGATGGGGATCGCGGGCGGCTTCCGCGGCTGGGCCGAGATCGGCGACCTGGTGATCGCCGACCGGATGGTCGCCGCGGACCTCGGCGCCGAGTCCGGCCTCGACGAGCCGGCCGAGGCGGCCGCCCCGGTCCGGGTCAACGAGATGGACCGCAACCTGGGCTTCCACCCGGCGGGGGCACCCCCGCACCAGCCCGGCCCACCGCCCGGCCCGGTGGCGGCCGGTGCCTTCCTGACCATGGACGACCTCGGCCTCGGCTCGTCGACTCTGCAGCCCGACGCCGATCTCGTCCGGCGGCTGACGGCCGTTCTCGACATCACCGGGCGCAGAATCGTCAGCGGAACCGTCCTCAGTGTGTCGACCGTGACCGGGACGGAACGGCGGGCCGCCGCGCTCACCGCGCGGCTCGATCCGGTCGCCGAGGCGATGGAGGGGTACGCCGTCGGGATCGCCGCGGGCGCGTTCGGTGTTCCGGCGACGGAGATCCGCGCCATCAGCAACCCGGTCGGGCGCCGGGACCGCACGGCCTGGAACACGCAGGCCGCCCTGGCCAGCCTGCGCACCGCCGCGGCGGCGCTCGTGGCACACCCGGAGGGCCTGGTACCCGCCCCCCGCGCGGAGAAGGATTCGGGGCCGACGGGCTAGCCCGGGCCCCCGGGAGGCAACGGACCAGGAGGTCGCGCATGAGCACGCCGCCGATCGGGAGCAAGGCCATCGGGAGCGAGAGCGGAGCACCGACCTCGGCCGGTCCGGCGACGGACCGGCTGACGCTCGCCATCTCGCCGTGCCCGAACGACACCTTCGCCTTCCACGCGCTCATCCACGGGCTGATCCCGGGCGCGCCGGCGGTGTCGACGACCTTCGCCGACATCGACGTACTGAACGCCCGCGCCGCAGACGGCCGGGACGACCTGGTCAAGGTCTCCTACGCGGCCCTGCCGTGGCTGCTCGACCGCTACTCGCTGCTCAGCGCCGGCAGCGCGCTCGGCCGCGGGTGCGGGCCGCTCGTCCTGACCGCCGGGCGAACGGACCTGCGCGGCGCCTCGGTCGCCATCCCGGGCACCCGCACCACCGCCTACCTGCTGTTCCGGCTGTGGGCCGAACAGCTCGGCGTCGGCTCGACCAGCGTCGTGCCGTTCGACCAGATCATGCCCGCCGTCCGGGACGGCCAGTACGACGCCGGGCTGGTCATCCACGAATCGCGGTTCACCTACCCGTCCTACGGGCTGACCGCGGTGGCGGACCTCGGTGACTGGTGGGAGGGCCGGACGGGGCTGCCGATCCCGCTCGGCGCCATCCTGGCCCGGCGCGAGCTCGACACCTCCGCGCTGGCGGCCGCCGTGCGGGCCAGCGTGGCCGCGGCCTTCGCCGACCGGGCCGCCAGCGCGTCCTTCGTGATCGAGCACGCGCAGGAGATGGCCCCCGAGGTCGTCGACGCCCACGTCGAGCTCTACGTCAACGACTTCACCCTCGACCTGGGCGACGAGGGCTTCACCGCCGTCCGGGAGCTGCTCGGGCGCGCCGCCGCCGCCGGGCTCGTCCCGGAGCTGCCCGCCGGCGCCCTGATGGCCACCGCCCTGGCCACCGACGGGTAGCCAGCGCCACGCCGCATCCGCCGAGCCCCGCGGCGGGTGGCAGGATGGCGCTGTGAGTCCCCAGCAGATACCGACCGTGAACGTGACGGAGCTTCCCGTCAACCTCCCCACCGAGGGCGGGCCGCTGCTCGTCGACGTGCGCGAGCCCGACGAGTGGGCCGCCGGTCACATCGACGGCGCGGTCCACATCCCGATGGGCGACTTCCTGGCCCGCATCGGCGAGGTCCCCCGGGAGCGGGAGATCGTCGTGGTGTGCCGCTCCGGCAGCCGCTCGGCCGCCGTCACCGCGCACCTGGCCCGTGAGGGCTGGCAGGCCCGCAACCTCGTGGACGGGATGATGGGCTGGCAGGCCGCCGGCCGCCCCATGGTCAGCGAGACCCCGCTCGCCCCCACCGTGCTCTAGAACGCGCGCTGAACCGCTCGGGTGGGGCCGCGGGGCCGCGGCTCCACCCGAGCGGCTTCCGCCCGGGCTAGTCGACCCGGGCTGACTCCACCCGGATGACGTAGTCCTCGATCACCGGGTTCGCCAGCAGCGTCGCGGCGAGGTGCTCGATGCGCGTCAGCGCCTCGGCGTCGGCCTCGCCGTCCAGGTCCAGCTCGAAACGCTTGCCCTGGCGCACGCCGCTGATCCCGGCCACGCCCAGGCGCGGCAGCGCCGTGAGCACCGCCTGGCCCTGCGGGTCGAGGATCTCCGGCTTGAGCATCACATCCACCACAACCCTGGTCACACCCGCGGACCCTACCGGCTTTCGGCGGCTCGTCCGCCGGGCTGGTTAGGCTCGCCGGGTGTCCCCCTGGAGAACATCCACCCTGGTCGTCGGTTTCGACCTGGACATGACCCTGCTGGACGCCCGCCGCGGGATCGTCGCCACCTTCGCCGTGCTGGCCGCCGAGACCGGCGTCGCGATCGACGGCGAGGCCGCCGTGAGCCGGCTCGGCCCCCCGCTCGAGGAAGAGATCGCCCGCTGGTTCCCGGCGGACGAGGTGGCCTCGCGGGCCGCCCGCTACCGCGAGCTCTACCCGGTGCACGCGGTGCCGCTCTCCGTCGCGATGCCGCACGCCGCAGCGGCCGTCGAGGCGGTCCGCGACGCCGGCGGACGGGTGGTGGTCGTGACCGCGAAGAGCGAGCCGCTGGCCCTGATCAGCCTGGAACACATCGGGATCACGGCCGACCACGTCGTGGGCTGGCTGTTCGCCGAGACCAAGGGCGCGGCGATCGCGGAGCACGGCGTGGACGTCTTCGTCGGCGACCACGTCGGGGACGTCCGCGGCGCGCACGCCGGCGGGGCCACCGCCGTCACGGTGCCCACCGGCCCCTGCCCGCCGGACGAGCTGGCCGCGGCCGGGGCGGACGTCGTCCTGCCCGACCTGGCGGCCTTCCCGGCCTGGCTGGCCGACGAGGTGCTCCGCCGGCGCCTGGACACGCTGCGCGCCCGGCTGGGCGAGCTCGAGTCGGTGCTGGTCGCCTTCTCCGGCGGCGCGGACTCCGCCTTCCTGCTCGCCGCCGCCGTGCGGGAGCTCGGCCCCGACGCCGTGGTCGCGGCCACTGCCGTGTCGGCGTCCCTGCCCGCGGCCGAGCTCGACGCGGCCCGCCGCTTCGCCGCCGGGCTCGGGGTGCGCCACCTGTTCCCGGCGACCGACGAGATGAGCCACGAGGGCTATCAGGCCAACGGCTCCGACCGTTGCCACTTCTGCAAGTCCGAGCTCGTCGACACCCTGACGCCGCTGGCCGCCGAGCTGGGTCTGGCCCAGGTCGCGACCGGCACCAACGCCGACGACGCCCGGGCCGGATTCCGGCCCGGCATCGGCGCGGCGGCCAGCAGGGGCGCGCGCACACCGCTGCTGGACGCCGGTCTGACCAAGGCCCAGGTGCGCGCCACATCCCGGGCCTGGGGGCTGCCCACCTGGGACAAGCCCGCGGCGGCCTGCCTGGCCAGCCGGATCGCCTACGGGGTGCGGGTCAGCCCGGCCCGGCTCGCCCGGGTGGAACGGGCCGAGACGGCGCTGCGGGTGGCCACGGCGGCCGCCGGCCTGCCCATACGCGACCTGCGGGTGCGTGACCTGGGGGACGTCGCCCGGATCGAGGTGGACGCCGACCACGTCGCCGCGCTGGCGGCCCGCCCTGATCTGGTCTCGGTGGTCGTCGAGTCCGGGTTCGCCCGCGCGGAGGTGGATCCCCGGGGCTTCCGGTCCGGCTCGATGAACGAGCTCCTGCCCGCCCCCGGGCGCCAGACCGAACCGGTCTGACACCCGGGGGGGGCCGGTCCGACACTCGGGCGCGAGGCCGGCGCCTCAGAAGGTCGGGGCGCCCTCACCCTGCTGCCGGGCGCCCCGTTCGACGTGCTCGCGGTAGGCGGCGGCCTCACTCGGCGACGCCGTGAGGCCGTCGGCCTCCCGCATCGCCGCGGCGTCGGTGGTACCTCCGTCGGCGTGCGCGTTCTCGTCGCGGCGACGGCTGTCCTCGGCTTCGGCGAAAGCGTCCGCGTCACGGAAGTCGAGATCACGGTCGGGCTTCGACATGGAGCTCACTCCTCGAACGATCGATTCTTTCTGGTTGCGCGTTGTGTGCTCCTGCTGGTGCGTCCGCTGGTGCGCGCCGTGTGCGCTTGTGTCCGGCGGCGCGACCGTTGCGAGACACGCGCACGGCGGTCCTGCCCCGGATGCGTCTTCTGTAACGTCCCGGGACGCCGGAAGAACTCGCCTTACCGGACAGACGGTTCATATTCCGCAGGTGACCACGAACTGTCCGGTGTCGGACGAACATCGGCATGGTCATCCGGGGACGATGTCGGGCCCCGGCCACGCGGTGTCATCGTCCGCGAAGGGGCTACACATGGCGCGGGCGCCGGATAGCCTGGGAATCCGTCACCGCGTGTCAATCCACCGATCCGCAACGCAGAACGAGGTCGCCCGTGCCCACCGGCAAAGTCAAGTGGTTCGACGTCGACAGGGGTTTCGGTTTTCTCAGCCGTGATGACGGCGACGCCGACGTCTTCGTCCACAAGGCCGCTCTGCCGTCCGGTGTGGATCGTCTCAAGCCCGGCGATCGGGTCGAGTTCGGCATTGCCGCCGGTCGGAAGGGCGACCAGGCGCTCTCACTGCGCATTCTGAGCGCGCCCCCGTCCGTTGCCAAGGCCGCCGCGAACGCCTCGCGGCGCAGCCCCGACGAGCTCCACAGCATGGTCGAAGACATGATCAAGGTCCTCGACGACGTCCAGCGTGACCTGCGTCGCGGGCGCTACCCCGACCGCAAGGCGGCTCAGAAGGTGGCCAAGGTCGTCCACGCGGTCGCCAACGAACTGGAACGCTGAACAGCGGGCAAGGTCACGCAGCGCCAACCCCACGGGCCCGGCCGCGCAGGCCCGGCCGAAGCGAGTTGCGCCAGCGGCGTATGGGGCCGACTCAGGCAACTCGCTTCGACGGAGTGGCGAGTCGGGGGCGGTCAGGCCCGGGGGTCGGTCGGCGGGGTGATCGTCACCCGGCGTCCACAGCCCGCGCAGACCGCGCCCACGGCGCCGGGCTCCTCGTCCGAGGGCACCAGGTGCGCCAGCGGCACCGGGCCGGCGCACCAGGGGCAGTCCAGCCACGGCCCGGCAATCTCGGTCATCAGGGGCGCTCCCGTCCGGGCTGATCGGTCGTCGGTGGTGGCGGCGCGCGGGGGTGTCGCGAGGCGGACTGGTCCGGAGCGCACCGCTGCGCCGCCCGCTCTGGTATCGACGACTCTGACACCGACGACACCGACTCGCCGGGCGTTTCCGCGCCGTGGCCGGAGAATCCGGCCAAAGCTTCGGCACGCGCGGGGCCGTCGCCACGTTGGTGCAGACTGCGAACAGGCGTAGAGCCGCGCCCCGGGCACCGAAGGCGGAACACCATCGTGGATCACAACGGGGAACGCGTCGCTCCGGCGGCGCGCGGGCAGCCGGGTGGCATGGCGCCACCCGGTGAGATCCTGCACCCGCACGAACCCCGTGTGATCGGCCCGTACCGCCTGCTGCGCCGCCTGGGCGCGGGCGGGATGGGGACGGTGTACCTCGCCGAGTCCGCCGGCCGCCGGGTCGCGGTGAAGGTCGTCCGGCCGGATCTGGCCGCCGACGAGGAGTTCCGGCGCCGGTTCCGCCAGGAGGTCGACGCGGCCCGGCGGGTCGCGCCGTTCTGCACCGCCGAGGTGCTGGACGCCGACCCCGACGCCGCCGCCCCCTACCTGGTGACCGAGTTCATCGACGGCGTCCGGCTCGACCACGCGGTGGAGAACGGCCCGATCAGCGGTTCGACGCTGACCGGGCTCGCCGTCGGGGTGGCCACCGCGCTGACCGCGATCCACGGCTCCGGTCTCGTCCACCGCGATCTCAAGCCGAGCAACGTACTGCTGTCGATGTCCGGCCCCCGGGTGATCGACTTCGGCATCGCCCAGGCGCTCGAGGGCGCCAAGGCGAAACCCACCGCGTGGGGCTTCGGGTCCGCCGGCTGGATGGCGCCCGAGCAGGTGAACGGCCAGGCCATCGGCCCGGGGGCCGACGTGTTCACCTGGGGCATCCTGGTCGCCTACGCGGGCACCGGCCACCACCCGTTCGGCACCGGGACGGACCTGGAGCTCAGCACCCGCATCGTCGGTTCCCATCCGGCCCTGGACGGCCTGCCACACGACCTGAAGGCGCTGGTCGCGGCGGCCCTCGCCAAGAACCCCGACGCCCGCCCGAGCGCCCGGGACCTCCTGCTGAACCTGATCTCGCTGCCACCCACCCGGTCCGGCGACGGCCGGGACGACGGTACCGGGCAGCCGAGCGCCAGCGCCGTCGGCCAGGCCGAGGAACTGCTGAACCTCACCCGGGGAACGACCCTGCCCGGCCTCACACCGACCCGGGTCGCCCCACAGCCGTCCGCCAGCAGGGCCGCCGCGGCCGGGCCGGCCGGCGCGGCCGGTGTGGCCGTTCCGGCGCCGGCCGGCGCACCGGCCTTCTCCGGAGCACCTGGAGCCCCCGGATCGGCCCGTGGGCCGGTGCCCGTCGGCGGCCCCGCGGGCTTCGGGCCCGCCGCCCCGCGCCCCGCGGGTGCCGGCCCCGGGGCACGCCCGCCCGCGCAGGGCCCGTATCCACCCGCGCAAGGCCCGTATCCATCCGCGCAGGGCCCGTATCAGCCCGCGCAAGGCCAGCACTCATCCGTGCAGGGCCCGTATCCGCCCGGGCAGGGCGGCCCCTATCCGCCTGTACCCGCCGGCCCGGCCGGTGGCGGGGCACCCGCCCCCCACCAGTCCCGCTCCACCTGGCACCGCGTGCTCCTGTTCGGCGCGGCCGCGCTCGTGGTCGTCCTGGCAGCGTGGCTGATCAGCTCGGTCGCCGGCGGTTCGGACGATCCGGGAGCGCCCGCGGCGAACGGCGACCGGACCGCGCCGTCCCAGCAGCCGACGATCCCGCGCAGCGGGGGCCTGAACACAACGGTCCGCGACGACCAGCTCGAGTTCGTCGCGAGCACGCTCAGTTGCGGCAAGAAGCAGCTCGGTGACAACTTCCTGGCTCCCCACCCCGACGGCCAGTTCTGCCTGGTCGACATCAAAATCACCAACGTCGGCACGGCCGAGCGGACGCTGAGCAACTCTGACCAGTACCTGCGCACCGTGGACGGCGACCGCCACGCGGCCGACTTCTGGTCCCGCCTCTGGCTCCACGACGACGTGTGGAACACGATCGCACCCGGCGCCACGGCCACCGGCACCATCGTCTTCGACATACCGGTGGACGCGAAGCCCCAGGATCTGGAACTGCACGAGCGCCCGGAGAGCCAGGGCGTCACCATCCGGCCGTAGCCGCCAGAGCAGCCGTGGCGGCCCAGGAGCGTCGGGCCTCAGGGTCAGACGAGTGGCCGGGCCGCCACCGAGATCGCGAGCGCGTCGAACGGCATCGGCTCCACGCCGAGGACGGCGTTGCCGGAGCAGGGCCGTAGGCCGTCCAGCAGGAGGTCGAGGTGGCGCCGCCAGGCCTCGGGCGCGAACTCCTCGGTCAGGTCCAGCACGACCCGCATCGACCGGACCAGCACGATCAGGTCGGAGAGCACGACGTCCGACCGCACCGCCCCGGCCTGCTGCGCCCGGGTGAACATCTCGCCGATCAGCGGGACCACATCGGCGAACAGCAGCTCGTTGGTCCGCCCGCTCCACAGCCGGCTCGACAGGAACGCCCACTGACAGACCTCGGTCGTGATCGACCGGATGAAGAAGGACCGCAGCGCCGCCCCCGGCGGCTCGGTGGCCAGGACGTTCGTGGCGATCGAGCGCAGATGGTCGACGACCGTGCCGAGGATCGCCTCGATGAGCGCGTCCTTGTTCGGGAACCGTCGGTACAGCGTGCCCATCCCGACGCCGGCCCGCTTCGCGATCTCGTCGACGCCGACGTCCAGGCCCTGCTCGACGAACAGTTCCCGGGCGGCGGCGAGCACCCGCTCCCGGTTGCGTTCGGCGTCGCGGCGCAGCGGCCGCGGCGAGCCCGCCGGCCGGGAGACCGCCCTCGGGCCTGCCGGCACGGGCTGCACGGGAAGCGAACTCAGATGCCGGGCGGGCGCGGTCTCCGTACCGGCCCGGCGTGCGAACACCGGCTCGGCACCCGGCCGGCCCAGATCATGGTCAGTCGTCCCGCCACCGGTCGGCCCCCCGTACATGCCAGAACACTGTATGGGTATCAACCGGCCCAGCCGGCCGTTTCCCGGGGCTCATCTGACGGGACCGGACACGGCTTCGCATCGGCGCAGGCTACGGTGGCCGTCACGGGTGGAAACGGCCGTAGACGGACGGAGCCGGACGTGACAGCGGACCGGCCACGCCGAGCAGATCGGGGACAACAGTGGGCAAGAGCACGGCCGGCGCGGCGCGCGGAAGGCCGGTCCGCGTCGCCGGCGCCCTGTGCGCGGTCGCGATCGTCCTGCTGGCGGGCGGATGCGACGAGGTCCTCGACGCCACGGCGGGAGATCCCACCGCCGCGCCCGCGCCCGACAGCGGCGGGGTGGGCGCCGGCGCCCCGGCCGGCGCCGGTTCGGCCCTCGAGATGCTCGGCACGCTGCAGATCCGGGCGGAGGACAACAACCCGCCCTACCGACGTGACGAGTTCGGGACGGCCTGGAGCGACGTCGACCACAACGGCTGCGACACCCGCAACGACATCCTGCACCGGGACCTGCGCAGCATCACCACCCGCAGTAACGACGACTGCATCGTCCTGACCGGCGAGCTGCGCGACCCGTACACCAACCGGATCATCCGGTTCGACCGCGGGCGCAACTCGTCGGCCGTGCAGATCGACCATGTGCTCCCGCTGGCCGACGCCTGGCGCACCGGCGCGCTGGAATGGACCGACCAGGAACGGCTCGGCTTCGCGAACGACCCGGAGAACCTGTTCGCCGTCGACGGCCCGACCAACCAGCAGAAAAGCGACAAGGACGCCTCCGAGTGGCTCCCGCCGAACCCGGGCATCCGCTGCGCCTACATCGCCCGCCAGGTGGGGCTGAAATCCCGCTACGGCCTCTGGGTCGAACAGGCCGAGGCGGACGCGATGCGCCAGGTGCTGCAGTCCTGCCCGCAGCAGCCACCACTCGGAACGACCGCGGCCGCCGGCTGAACACCACGCACCCGTCCTGAGCACCGCAAGCTTGTCCTTTGAGCACCGCACGCTTGTCCTAAGTACCGAAAACCCGTCCGGCCGGCACCCCGCCACTGCGCGGGGTGCCGGCCGGACGGCGATCAGTCGTGGTCAGCGCACCGGCGGGTACCCGGTGCGACCGTCCACCTCATAGTCCGCCGGGACGTCCACCTGCCGGGTGGTGCGGCGCTGCACCCGCAGGGCCTGGGTCGGGGGCTCCTCGTACGCCCCGGCCTCGGGGTAGACGTCCACATCCGACCGCGTCACGAGGGCACGCCGCCGCCGGGGCGCGAACACCGCGAGCTCAAGAACGAGCCCGACCGCCCCGGCCAGCATGAGGATGATCCCGACGACCGCGATGTCGAGCCCGGAGATCGACACGTCGACCGCGAACGTGAGGATCGCGCCGAGCGCCATCAGGAATACTCCGGCACCGATTCCCATTCCGTTGCTCCCTCCGTGGGCCTGTCCGGCGGAGGACGCTGACGAGGTGACCTCCGACCTTCGTGATCGGGGTCGGAGTACCCGGTAAGCCGACCGGTACGCATCCCGACGTGGGAGACATTCCGGACCACCACCGGTCCGCTCTCCCCCGACACCCGCCCGGCCCCACTCCGCGCTGGTCAGCGCAACCACCCGCGCTCCGCGCGATCCACGGCCCACCAAGCCAAAACCGGCCAAGAAAGATCCAGCCCCCCGGCGACGAAGCGGCCCACAGCGCCACCCAGAAGCCGAAGAGATCCCCGAGGCCGAGCGAAGCGAGCCCACCCCCCGCAAGCCTTCCCAAGCCCCCCGAGGCCGAGCGAAGCGAGCCCGAGCCCCAGACGACCACCCCACCCGAACGACCAACCGCCAGGGCCCCGCGCTCAGAAAGCCGAAACGCCCGGGGCCACCGCCCCCCAGCCCTCCGAGGGCCCGGGGGTCGCCCCCCGGAAAACATTGCGGCCCGCCGCGCAACCAACCAACGGTTGGTAAGCACGACGGGCCGGCTCGTGGGCGAGGGGGGAGTTGAACCCCCACGTCCGTTAGGACACACGGACCTGAACCGTGCGCGTCTGCCATTCCGCCACTCGCCCGAGTGGGACTATCTCCTTGCCGTGGGACACGCTATCACGCCACAGGCGGTACCTTGCGCACCCCCCCGGCGGGCCCCGGGGGCATGTCAAGCTGCCGAGCCGAGGGTTGGACCGGCCTGGGGGCATACGATCTCACAGACCGGGAGAAGGGAGGTCGGGCATGGGCGTGCTGCAGCGCTTCGAACGGCGCCTTGGCGGCCTCGTCGAGGGCGCGTTCGCGAAGGTCTTCAAAGGCGGGGTCGAACCCGTCGAGATCGCCAGCGCCCTGGCTCGGGAGACCGACGACCGGCGTGCGAACAGCTCGAACCGTGTCCTGGTCCCGAACGAGTTCGCCGTCGAGCTGGCCGGTGGCGACTTCGCCCGGCTGGCCCCCTACACCCGGGCGTTGTGCGACGAGCTGGCGGAGATGGTCCGTGAGCACGCGGCGGAGCAGCGTTACACCTTCGTCGGCCCGGTGACTGTCCGGCTGGCGGAGGCCGCCGATCTCGACATCGGTGTCTTCCGGATCCGCAGCAGTGTGGCCTCCGCGGATCCCGCGGTGGTCGGTGGCCGCCGGCCGCGCCCGCGGCCCGCCGCGCCGGGTACCCCGCATCTACTGATCACGACGCGCGCGCCGGGAGGGTCGGGCAGCGGGGAGCGGGAGTACCCGCTGGACGCGGAGACCACGGTGATCGGGCGCAGCGTCGAGTGCGACATCCGGCTGAACGACACCGGTGTCTCACGGCGGCATGGCGAGATCCGCCGCCTGCCGGACGGGCAGTTCCTGTACGTGGATGCCGGTTCCACGAACGGCAGCCTGGTCAACGGGCGCGCGGCGACGCAGGTGAAGCTCGTGAGCGGTGACCGGATCGAGCTGGGCACCGCGGTCGTCGAGTTCCGCCGTGAGGAGGCCCGCGGTGCCACCGGCCCGCGTGGGCCGCGCACGCCGGTCCCGGCCCGTTCGGCACCGCCACCAGGTCGACCGACCCCGCCCCCGGCTGATCACCGCACTCCGCCGCCGTTCGATCCGCGCCAGCCGACTCCGTCGACCCGTCGGGGCACTCCTCCGCCGGACGACCGCTACGCCCGTCCGGATCCGGGCGGCCCGGGTGGTCGCGAGCCCGGCTACCGTGACCGCCCCGGCCGGGATCCGCGTGACGGTGACTACCGCGAGGGGCCTTCCCCGCGTTTCCGCGACGGGCCGCCGGCCCGCCCGGGCGACGACTACCAGCCGGACTCGTACCGCGAGGGACCCGCCCCCCGCTTCCGGGACGAGCCGGGTGCCCGCGCGACCCCGCCTGACGGCGGCTACCGCGAGGGCCCGGCGGCGCGTTTCCGGGATGAGCCACCCGGCCGGCCGCCGGCCGGCCGGCCGGACACCTACCGCGAGGGACCCGCCCCGCGTTTCCGGGATGACGGCGCTCCCCCTCGGGGCCGTCCCGGGCCGACGCCGCCTCCTGACGCCCGCCACGGCGGCGAGCGGGGCGACGGCGGCCGGCGGGCCCCCGGGCCGGGCCGGGAGCCCGAGTACGGTCGCCCGGCCCGGCCCGATCCGGCCCGCGGCTACCGCGGGGAGCCTCCGCGTGCCGGCGGGGGCGGCGGGGGCGGTCCCGCCGACGAGATGTACCGCTCGCCCACCGATCCGCGCCAGCGCCCGCCCGGGCGGGCCGACGACGGTCTCGAGGCGTTGGAGCCGCTCGACGGCTTCGACGACGCCGAGACCCGCCTGCCCAGCCGGGCGGCGAACCATCCCGGCGACGACCGCCGGCGCAGGGGCTGGTAGCCGATGGATCCGACCGCGCCGAGCGAGCTCGTCCTGCTGCTGGTGAAAATCGGCTTCCTGGCTCTGCTCTGGGGGTTCGTCCTGGTGGCCGTCCGAGCTGTCCGGCTGGACATGTTCGGGCCGACCAAGCGCCAGCAGCGACGCCAGCCGGTGGTCGCGCGGGCGCCGTCCCCGGCCGCCGGGGGGCGCCCCGAACGGGTCAGATCGCCGCGCCAGAGCCCACGCCCAGCCCCCGCGCAGCCCACCAACCCGGCTCCGAGCCGGCTCGTGGTCACAAAGGGGCATCTTGCCGGCACAACAATCCCACTGGGTCCCGAGGCAATCACCATCGGACGGGCACCGGACTCGACTCTGGTCCTCGAGGATGACTTCGCGTCAGGACGGCATGCGAGACTCGTTCCTCACGACGGACAGTGGTTCGTCGAGGACCTCGGCTCGACCAATGGCACATTCCTCAACCGCACGAAGGTGACGAGTCCCATGCCGGTACCTCTCGGCGCGCCGGTCAGGATCGGGAAGACGGTCCTGGAGCTTCACCGGTGAGCCTCAGGCTTCACTTCGCCGTCCGCTCGGATGTCGGGCACGTCCGAGAAGGGAACGAGGACTCCGCCTACGCGGGAGCCCGCCTGCTCGCCGTGGCCGACGGCATGGGCGGCCATGCCGCCGGGGAGGTCGCGAGCTCGACCGTCATCTCCCGGCTGGCCGAGCTCGACGAGCACCTCGACGCGACAGACCTGCTCGAGGAGCTGTCCGACGCCGTACGGGACGCCAACCGCCGCCTGCGTGACATGGCGCTGGAGAACAGTTCCCTGGACGGCATGGGCACCACGGTGACCGCGATGCTGTCCTCCGGGGAGCATCTCGGCCTGCTGCACGTGGGCGACTCCCGCGCGTATCTGCTGCGCGACGGCGTGCTGACGCAGATCACCCATGACCACACCCTCGTCCAGGACCTGGTCGACCAGGGCCGGATCACCCCGGAGCAGGCGAACACCCATCCGCAGCGGTCGCTGCTGATGCGGGCGCTCGACGGCCGCGAGGTCGAGCCGGACGTCTCGATGCGCCAGGCCGTCGACGGGGACCGCTACCTCCTGTGCACCGACGGCCTGTCCGGGGTGGTCAGCGAGGAGACGATCCTGGAGGCGCTGCTGCTACCGGCGCCGCAGGACGTGGTGGACCGCCTGGTCGAGCTCGCCCTCAAGGGCGGCGGCCCGGACAACATCACGGTGGTGGTCGCGGACGTCGTCGACGACGAGCTCGACGACGACGACCCGCTCGTGGCGGGCGCGGCCGCGGAGAAGCGCGTGGTGCCCGGGGCGGCGGCTGCCCGCACCGGGCCCAACCCGCGCAACACCGACTCCGAGTCGGCGGCGGCGAAGGCGGCCCGGATCGGCCGGACGGGTTTTCACCGCCGGGGCTCCGGCGACCGCCACGACGATCCCGACGACGACCCCGAACGAGGCACGGCCCACGGCGGCCGGCGCCGGCTGTTCATGTCGACGGTCGTGCTCGTCCTGGTGGTCGCCGGCGCGGCAGCCGGCTGGACGTACGTGCGCGGCCAGTACTACGTGGGCGTCGACGACGATCACGTGGCGGTCTTCCAGGGGTTGAAGGGGAGCATCGCGGGCATCTCGCTCTCGACGGTGCGTTCCCGCCACCAGCTCCTGTCCGAGGTCAACGAGCCCTTCCAGGCGACGGTGCGCGACGGCATCGAGGCCGACGACCTCGCCGACGCCCAGCGCATCGCGGCCGACCTGCCCACAACGGCCTCGGCCGCGTCGTCCGACGACACCGAGCCGACCACGCCTCCCACCCGGGAACCGGACGCGAAGACGTCCAGGTCGGATCCGATCCCGAGCGTCAACCCCACGTGCCTGGGCGCGGTCACCGGCGCCGCGCCGCCGGTGGGCTGCCCCGGGGCGGTCGTGACGCCGTCCCCGTGAGTCCGGACGCGCGATGACCCTCCCCCCGCTGCGCCGACCGAGGTCGGCGGACCTGACGGCGACGTTCGCCGGCTTCCCGCTGCCGAGCGGGCTCGAACTGCCGCCGTACCGCCGTCGCGAGCTGTTCCTGCTCGGCTACGCCGGCGTTCTGGCGACGGGCGCGCTGGCCGCGCTGACGCTGGCTCATGACGGCACGATCGGCTTCCAGGTCTTCACCTACGGTCTCGGTTTCTTCTCACTGTGGGCGCTGGGTCATCTGGCGGTCCGCCGGTTCGCGCCGGCGGCCGACCCGGTGCTGCTCCCGGTGGTGGCGGCGCTCAACGGGATCGGCCTGGTCATGATCTACCGGCTGGACCTGGCGAAGGCCGACAGCGCGCGGCGCGCCGGCAATCCGATCCCGACCGGGGCCGCGCAGACCCAGCTCGTCTGGACCCTGCTGGCGATCGTGGTGTTCGTGCTGGTCCTGGCGGTCGTGCGCGATCACCGGGATCTCTCCCGCTACGCCTACACGCTGGGCCTGGCCGGCCTGGTCTTCCTGGTCCTGCCGATCGCGCCCGGTATCGGGGCCACCATCAACGGGGCCCGGCTGTGGCTGCAGGTCGGGCCGTTCTCGTTCCAGCCCAGCGAGGTCTCGAAGATCGCCCTGATGATCTTCTTCGCCGCCTACCTGGAGAACAAGCGGGACGTCCTCTCCCTGGCGTCGCGGTCCTTCCTCGGCATGAAGATCCCGCGGGCCCGTGACCTCGGGCCGGTGCTCGTGGCGTGGCTGGCCAGCCTGGGCGTCCTGGTGGTGCAGAAGGACCTCGGCTCGTCCCTGCTGTTCTTCGGGATGTTCCTGGTCATCCTTTACGTGGCGACGCAGCGCGCGTCCTGGGTCGCGATCGGCATGTGCCTGTTCATGCTCGGCGCCGTGGTGGCGCACAGCCTGTTCGGCCACGTCCAGGTCCGGGTCGACGGCTGGCTGCACGCCTTCGACGGCAACAACCCGTCGAACACGTCGTACCAGCTCGTTCAGGGCCTCTACGGATTCGCCGCCGGGGGCCTGACCGGCACGGGGATCGGCCAGGGCAGCCCGCAGCGGGTCCCGTTCGCCAACACCGACTTCATCATGGCCAGCCTGGGCGAGGAGTTCGGGCTGACCGGCGTGATGGCGATCCTGCTGCTGTACGCGCTCGTGGCGGCCCGCGGCATCCGGGCGGCGCTCGGCGCCAAGGACCCGTTCGGCAAGCTGCTGGCGACCGGTCTCTCCGCGACCGTCGCGCTGCAGGTGTTCGTGCAGGTCGGGGGCGTGATGCGACTCATCCCGCTGACCGGACTCACGCTGCCGTTCGTCTCCTACGGCGGTTCGTCCATCGTCGCGAACGCCGCCATCATCGCGCTGCTGCTGCGGATCAGCGACGCCGCGCGCCGGCTGGAGGAACCCGTCCCGGACGCGCCGCTGTTCGACCCGAACGCCGTGGCGGACAGTCCCACCCAGGTGGTGAAGACCACGTGAACACCCCGGTCCGCAAGGTCGCCCTCGCCTGCATGGTGCTGTTCGCGGCCCTGCTGGTGAACGCCAACTGGGTGCAGGTGGGCCAGGTGGGCCGGCTCAAGGCCGAGCCGACGAACGCCCGGCAGGTCACCGACCGCCTCGAGCGCCAGCGCGGCGGCATCATCGCCGGCGAGACCGTGCTGGCCACGTCCGTGCCGGTCGACGACGAGTACAAGTACCAGCGGCAGTACCCGAACGGGCCGCTCTATGCCAATTTGACCGGCTACTACACGTTGTTCACCACCGCCGGCCTGGAGCGTTCCGAGAACGCCTTCCTCTCCGGGGACGACGACCGGCTGCTCGCCAGCCGGGTCACCGACCTGTTCACCGGGGAGTCGCGACGCGGCGGCACGGTCGTCACGACCATCGACCCGCACGTCCAGCAGGTGGCCATGGACGCGCTCGACGGCCGGCGGGGCGCCGTCGTCGCGCTCGACCCGTCCACCGGGGCGATCCTGGCGATGGTGACGACCCCGTCGTTCGACCCGAACGCGATGGCGACCCACGACGCCGCGGCGGCGACCGACGCCTACCAGCAGCTGTCCACGAACGCCGACCAGCCGCTGCTCAACCGTGCCGCGCAGCAGACCTATCCGCCGGGCTCGACCTTCAAGCTGATCACCGCCGCGGCGGCGCTCGCCCGTGGCACCGAGCCGGACACCCGGGTCTCCGCGCCGGACGAGCTCACCCTCCCGCAGAGCACCACAGTGCTACCCAACTTCGGGGGGGAACGCTGCGGGGACGGTCGGACCGATACCCTGACCCACGCGTTGACCATCTCCTGCAACACAGCGTTCGCCCAGCTCGGAATCGATATGGGCGACGACGTCCTCCGTGCCCAGGCGGAGGCGTTCGGTTTCAACTCGACGATCGAGGACTTCCCGCTCCAGCAGGCCCGCAGCGTCTTCCCGTCCGACCTAGACGGCGCGCAGACCGCGCAGTCGGCGATCGGCCAGTTCGACGTCCGGGTCACCCCGTTGCAGATGGCGGAGGTGGTGGCGGCGATCGGCAACGGGGGTGTCCGGATGAAGCCCTATCTCGTCTCCGAACTGCGCGGGCCGGATCTCAAACGGCTCGACCACACCGAACCGACGGAACTCAACAAGCCCATCTCACCCGAGGTCGCCGCCAAGCTCACGACGATGATGGAGAGCGTCGTGACGTCGGGTAGCGGCCGCAACGCCCGGATCGACGGAGTGGACGTCGCCGGCAAGACGGGCACCGCCGAGCACGGTGACGGCGAACCGCCGCACACCTGGTTCGTCGGCTTCGCTCCCGCCAGCGCGCCGAAGGTCGCGGTGGCGGTGATCGTCGAGGACGGCGGCGGCGAGTTCGCCACCGGCGGCGCCGTCGCAGCACCCGTTGCCAAGGAAGTCATGCAGGCCGCATTGGACACGCAACGATGAGCACATCTGCCAACAGCCCGTCGCCGTCGCAGCCGTTCGCCGGCGCCGCCTCCCCCAACACCGTGCTCGACAACCGCTACCGGCTGGATGGCCGCATCGCGACCGGTGGGATGGGCGAGGTCTGGCGTGGCCTCGACCAGACGCTCGGCCGGCCCGTCGCGGTCAAGCTGCTGCGTCCCGAGTACGCCAGTGACGAGTCGTTCCTGGTCCGTTTCCGGGGCGAGGCCCGGCACGCGGCTCGGCTGTCCCACCCCGGTGTGGCTTCCGTGTACGACTACGGCGAGGTCTCCACCGCCGACGACTACCCGACCGCCTACCTGGTGATGGAGCTGGTGGAGGGCGAGCCGCTCTCCGCGCTGTTGCACCGGGAGAAGCGGCTGAGCCCCGACCGGATGCTCGACATCCTCGGCCAGTCCGCCGACGCGCTGCAGGCGGCGCACGCCCTGGGGGTCGTCCACCGCGACGTCAAGCCCGGCAACCTGCTGCTGCGGACCGACGGCGCGGTGAAGGTGACCGACTTCGGCATCGCGCGCGCGGTCGACGCGGCCCCGCTGACCGCGACCGGGATCATGATGGGGACGGCGTACTACGTCTCCCCGGAGCAGGCGTCCGGGCGCCCGGTGACCCCCGCGAGCGACGTCTACTCACTCGGCGTGGTCGCCTACGAGTGTCTGGCCGGGCGGCGGCCGTTCGACGACCGCAACCCCATCGTCGTGGTCATGGCGCACCAACAGGACAATCCGCCGCCGCTGCCGACGGACATCCCGTACCAGGTCAGGGCACTGGTCGAGTCGGCGATGTCGAAGGACGCGTCGCGGCGGCCGAGCTCGGCGGGCGCGTTCGCCCGTTCGGCGGCCAGCATCCGGCGCAGCCTGTGGAACTCCGACGCCGGGCGGTGGAGCGGCCCCCAGGGGGCCGCGGACGCCACCGCGCGTCATCCGGCTCCGCCCGCCCCGCCGCATCTGGGGCCGGTGCCCCCGCGGGCGCCGACCGCTCCGCGCACGCCGTC
The DNA here is from genome assembly GCF_000373365.1 of Parafrankia discariae. NCBI lineage: Bacteria > Bacillati > Actinomycetota > Actinomycetes > Frankiales > Frankiaceae > Parafrankia > Parafrankia discariae. Next base: position 52,255 of record NZ_KB891209.1, on the reverse strand, counting down.
GTGGAACCGCTCCGGTGGCGCGTCCTGGACCCAGCAGCCGCCGCCGGCGGACCCGACCGCCGCGGCACCCGGTCTGCCGGCCACCGCGCTGCAGCCCTCCGGGGGGCAGGGCGGCCCCGGGTCGGCCGCGGGGCGCGGCGGCGGGGCGGGGCGGCTCTACGGGCCGGGCGACTACTCGACGGACTACCGCGGCCCCGCCGACTACCGCAACGACTACCCGCCGGCCGGCGAGCACGGCTCGGGGTCGGGGTGGCCCGGCGGCCGGGACGACGGCGGCCACCGTGACGGCGGTGGGCATCGTGACAGCGGTGGGCATCGTGACGGCGGTGGCTACCGGGACGGCGGGCCCGGTGATCCGGCCAACACGCTCTACCAGCCGGCGCCGTCCTGGTCGGACCCGCCGGGCGACGGGCCGGGCGGCCGGGTCGCGCACCGCCGGCCGGGCGCCGCGGCCCAGCGCCGGCGCCTCCCGCTGCCGGTACTCATCGCGCTGCTGCTCCTCACCGTCCTGGTGGTGGCGGTGATCACCCGTACCGTCGCCGAGGCGGGCGGCTCCGAGGACGGGGCGGTCGCCACGCCAAATGTGCTATATCTCACACCCACAGCGGGTGAGATCGTCGGCCTGACCGGCGAGGCGGCTGGCACGGTGGTGGCCGGCGCTGCAGAGCCGACGACGGGTGACAGCCTGTGACCGATGTAACTGACAGGTACGACGCTCAACCGAGACTGGTCGGTGAGCGGTACGAGCTCGGTGGCTGCATCGGCTACGGCGGCATGGCCGAGGTCTACCGGGGGCGCGACATCCGCCTCGGCCGCGAGGTCGCGGTCAAGACGCTGCGCGCCGACCTCGCCCGCGACCCGACCTTCCTCGCCCGGTTCCGCCGGGAGGCGCAGTCCTCGGCCTCGCTGAACCACCCGGCGATCGTCTCGGTGTACGACACCGGCGAGGACGTCATCAACGGGACCCAGCTCCCGTACATCGTCATGGAGTTCATCGAGGGCCAGACCCTGCGGGACGTCCTGCAGGCGCAGGGCCCCCTCGACGAGCGGCACGCCATGCAGGTCACCGCGGAGATCTGCGCGGCGCTGGACTACAGCCACCGGATGGGCATCATCCACCGCGACATCAAGCCCGCGAACGTGATGCTGGCCACCGACGGCTCGGCCAAGGTGATGGACTTCGGCATCGCCCGCGCCACCACCGCCACGACGTCGAACATGACCGCGACGTCCGCCGTGATCGGCACGGCCCAGTACCTCTCCCCCGAGCAGGCCCGTGGCGCCCGGGTGGACACCCGCAGCGACGTCTACTCCACCGGCGTGCTGCTCTACGAGCTGCTCACCGGCGAGCCGCCGTTCCGCGGCGACAACCCGGTCGCCGTCGCCTACCAGCACGTGCGGGAGATCCCGCCGCCGCCGTCGAGCCACGACGCGCGGATCTCCCCCGAGGCCGACGCGGTCGTCCTGAAGGCGATGGAGAAGGACCCCGACGACCGGTACGCCACCGCCGGTGAGATGCGCGAAGACCTCGAGCGCGCGCTGAGCGGGCACCGCGTGCACGCCATGATGATGGGCGCGGGCGACGAGACGATGCTCGGCGACACCGGAGCGGGGACGGCCGGCACGGCGCTGCTCGGCAACTCCCGCGGCGGCTACGACGACCGGTACGAGGGCCGCACCGGCTACCAGGGCCGCTACGACGACGGCTACGACGAGCCGGGCGGGTACGACGACGGTTACGGCGAGCAGACCCGCCTCGGTGGGCAGTCCTACGACCGTTTCGACCAGACCGGGCCGGTCGACCGCTACGGCAACGCCGGCCCCCCCGGCCACCGCGCCGGCGCCGGCGCCGACGAGGACCGCGCGGGCTCGTCGACCTGGAAGTTCGTCCTCGCCGGGCTCGGCGCGGTCGTCGTCTTCGTGGTGGTCGCGCTGCTCGCCTCCTCCCTGCTCGGCGGTGGTGGCGACGGTGGCGACACCGCCGCGGCCGAGATCACCATCCCGTCCGGGCTGAAGGGCCAGCCCTACGACGCCGTCGTGGCCCGGTTGCAGAGCTCGGGCTTCACCGGGCACTTCGACAAGCAGACCCAGGAGAGCACGGAGGTCAAGCCGGACGCGGTGCTGGAGATCTCCCCGGGCGAGGGCCAGACCATCGCGGCGGACGGCACGATCTCCATCACGGTGGCGAGCGCGCCGGGCCAGCAGGTCGTTCCGAACGACATCGTCGGGATGAGCCAGCAGGCGGCGACGGACGCGCTGACCGGCCTCGGGCTACAGGTGTCGGCGATGCCGTACTACGAGGCGGCGAGCCAGGGCGTGGGCAAGGTCGAGAAGGCCGACCCCGAGGCCGGGTCCCCGGTCGACGCCGGCGGCACGGTCACGATCTGGGTGGTCAGCTCGACGGTCAACGTGCCCAACGTGACGGGCAAGGCCGCGGCGGCGGCCATCTCCGAGCTGCAGCGGTACGGCCTCACCCCCGTCCAGGAGACCGGCGTCAACAACTCTCAACAGCCCGGCACCGTCTTCGACCAGAGCCCGTCCGGCGGCGCCGTCAACCGCGGCTCGAAGGTGAAGATCTTCATCGCGGCGGAGAACCAGCAACCGACCACCCCGCCGGCGACCGCCACCACCCCGCCGCCGACCGAGGACCCACCGGTGATCATCGAGCCGACGACCCCGCCGGCGACGACCCCGCCGGCGGTGCCCACCACTCCGGCCGGAGGCGGGCCGCCCACGGGCGGTCAGCAGCCCGGCGCCGCCGGCGGCGGCGGTGGGGCCGGCCGGTAAGACGGCCGGTGGGGCCGGTCCCGGTGAGGGGCCGGCCGGGGAAGGGTCAGGCGAAGGCGGCCAGGCGGAGGGTCTCGACCTCGGCCGCCAGGGCGGGGGCGAGGCGCATGGCCGCGCCCCCGTCGCCGCAGATCTCCAGCCAGCGGGCGAGCATCAGGTGCCCGCCCTGGGTCAGCACCGACTCGGGGTGGAACTGCACGCCCTCCAGCGGCAGCTCGCGGTGCCGCATCGCCATGACCACGCCGCTGTCAGTGCGCGCGGTCACCTCGATCTCCGCCGGCAGGGTGCTCTCCTCGACCGCCAGCGAGTGGTAGCGGGTGGCGGTGAACGGCGAGGGCAGGTCCGCGAGCACGCCGACGCCCTCGTGGTGGACCACCGAGGTCTTGCCGTGCAGCAGCTCGGGCGCCCGGTCGACCGTGGCGCCGTGGGCGACGCCGAGCGCCTGGTGGCCCAGGCACACGCCGAACAGCGGCAGCCGGCGCGCCGCGCAGGCGTGCACCATCGCGATGCTGACCCCGGCCGCCTCCGGGGTGCCCGGCCCCGGCGAGAGCAGGACGCCGTCGGCCCCCAGCCCGTCGAGGTCAGCCGGGTCGACCTCGTCGTTGCGGCGCACCACGCACTCGGTGTCGAGCTGGCCCAGGTACTGCACCAGGTTGAACACGAACGAGTCGTAGTTGTCGACGACCAGGATCCGCATCGGGCCTCCCCGGAGCACGGCACCCGCCCTCGGATGCTCGCTCCATCCTGCCTGACCCGCCTGACCCGGCGAACGCCCAGCAGGCGGGTGCGGCGGGCCGCGGCGGCGATCACCCTGTTCCGGGCTGGGCCACCGCTCCGGCGCCGGTCAGCAGGCTCCCGGTGTACGCGGGCAGGACGACGTCCGGGCCGGACGTCACCTGATACCCCAGGCCGTAGGCATCGACGTACTCCCGGTAGAGCAGCACACCGGGGTCCGTGTCCAGCGCGGCCCGCAGCAGGTCGGGGTCACCGATGGCGCTGATCCGGAACGGCGGCGAGTACACCTGCCCCTCCAGCAGCAGCGTGTTCCCCACGCACCGCACGGCCGTCCGCGGGGTCACCCGGTGATCCATGATGGCCATGGCCTCGGCGCCACCGGCCCAGAGCGCGTTCACGACGGCCTGGACGTCCTGCTGGTGCACGACTAGGTCGTTCGGGCCGGGCGGGGGGACGCCCGGGGGCAGCGACCGGCCCCGGCTCTCCCGCGGCGCGTCGTCCAGCTCGACCGTGACCGCCGGCCCGCGCAGCGCGGTGAGCCCCACCTGGGCCGCGAGCGCGGCACGACGGTCGAGCGGATCACCCGGTGTCGGGCTGGCAGGGGCGGGCGTCGTGGATGGCCCGGGTGAGGCCGCCGCCGAGGCCGGGTCCGCCGCCAGCGCGTCCCGCTCGGTCCGGAGCCGGTCGAGGTCCGAGTCCACCCGACGGCGGTCCTGGGCGACCAGCCCGGCGACGCTGACGACCCCGGCGCCTCCGGCGCGCCCGCCCGCCGACGGCCGTACCGCCGCCGCGGTGAGCAGCGCGGCACAGGCCACCACCAGGCCGACCAGCGCGATCCGCCAGCCCGCGGCCCGCCGACCCGCGGCCCGCCGCGCCGCCGACGACGCCGCCGGCACCGGTGCCAGCGCCGGCCCGGCTGTCTCGTCTGTGTCGTCCGTCTCGTCCGTCGTGCTTCCGGCCTTCCGTGCCGGGCCACCGCCGGGCGAGGCCCGGGTGCCGCGATCGTCCCCGACCGCAGGCTACGCCGCGGACCACGCTGCGCTGCCAGGGCGGTCACTCCCGGCGCGCCGGGAGTGTCGGGACCGCCCGTCACCACATCCGTGGGGGCGCACTGTCTACGCTGGTGGTGAACATCTGGACGGTGCCGGCCCGGCGGCCTGGTCTGCGCACCGTGAGAACCTGGTCACGAGGAGCCCGCAGTGCCCGAATCCCGACGCCGGAAGCCGAAGAAGACCACGGTGGCGGCCCCGCAGACCAGCACACGCGCGCCGAAGCGCAGGCCGCCGTCACCGCCGTGGTTCGGCGGCCTGATCCTGGCGTTCTTCCTGATCGGCATCGCCTACCTGCTCGTCTACTACTTCTCCAACGGCGGCGTGCTGGGGATGGAAAGTCTGGGCGGCTGGAACATCCTGATCGGCTTCGGTTTTGTCGTCGTGGGCCTCGCCGTGTCCACTCAGTGGCGCTGACCAGCGGTTCCAGGCAGTGCTCGCGGGCGCCCGACCAGGCCGTCCACCGGGCGCCTCGGAGCAGAGGTAACTTGCACGACTGTCATTCATCCACAACCGTTGTCCACAATGTGGATATCGTGACTCTGATCCCCCATCCGGGTAGTTGTGTCCCCGGCGCCCGGCCCCGCGCACCGGGGCCGGGCGCCGCCGCGGCGGTCACGAACGGGCGTAGGACTCCCCGTCCTCGGCCCGGATCACGTACATCACCGCGTTGATCAGTGCCAGGTGGGTGAAGGCCTGCGGGAAGTTACCCAGGTGCCGCCCGTCCGCCGGATCGATCTCCTCGGCGTAGAGGTCCAGCGGGCTGGCCAGGCTCAGCAGCCGCTCGCACAGCTGCCGGGCCCGGGTCAGCTCACCGATCTCCACCAGCGCGGAGACGAGCCAGAACGAACAGATGAGGAAGGCACCCTCCTCGCCCTCGACACCGTCGTCGGTCTCCTCCGTCCGGTAGCGCAGCACCAGGCCGTCCACCGTCAGCTCGTCGGCGATGGCGAGCACGGTCGCCTTCACCCGGTCGTCCGTCGAGGGCAGGAAACCCAGCAGCGGCATCAGCAGCACCGAGGCGTCCAGCGCCGTCGAGCCGTAGTACTGGGTGAAGACACCGCGGTGGTCGACACCGTTCGCCAGGACGTCCGCGTGGATCTCGTCGGCGATGTCGTCCCAGCGGCCCGCGGTGCGCAGGTCACCGCGCATCTGCGCGAGGCGGCGCCCCCGGTCCAGCGCGACCCAGCAGAACATCTTCGACGACGTGAAGTGCCGCGGCTCGCCCCGGACCTCCCACATGCCGCGGTCGGGCTCCCGCCAGTGCGCGGCCGCCGCCTCCACCAGCCGGACCAGCACCGGCCACAGCCGCTCCGAGAGATAGTCCCGCGACCGGGTGTGCAGGTAGACCGAGTCGAGGATGGCCCCCCACACGTCATGCTGACGCTGCTGCGCCGCCTCGTTGCCGACCCGCACCGGGACGGCCCCGTCGTAGCCGGACAGATGCCCGAGAATCTCCTCGTCGATCTTCGGCTCGCCACCGACCCGGTACATCACCTGGATGTCGTCGGCGTGCTCGGCGACGTCCGCGATGAAGGAGAAGAAGTCGTTCGCCTCGTAGTCGAGCCCCAGGGTGTAGAGGCCCCACAGGGCGAACGTCGAGTCCCGGATCCAGCTGTAGCGGTAGTCCCAGTTGCGCTCGCCCTGCGGTGTCTCCGGCAGTGAGGTGGTCGCGGCGGCGAGCAGGGCCCCGGTCGGGGCGTAGGTGAGACCCTTGAGCGCCAGTGCGCTGCGCTGCAGATGCCGGCGCCACGGGTGGTCGGGGAACCGCCCACGCGAAAGCCACTGCCGCCAGAACTCGGTGGTGCTGTCCACGGCGGCGCAGGCCCTCGCGTAGTCGCCGGGCAGCAGCGGGTCCTCGGCCCGCCAGGTCATCGCGACGAACGCGGTGTCGCCTTCCCGCAGCGTCGTCCGGGCCAGCGCGCGCCGGCCGTCGAACCCGAGCCGCAGATCGGTGCGCAGCCGCAGCGCGACGCCCGCCGCCGGGTCGCCGTCCGAGGACTCGTGGGTGATGATCCCGGTCGAGTAGTCGGCACCCTCGTACTTCCAGGACGCCGGGCTGCGGCCGTAGTCGAAGTTCGGCTCGCAGACGAGGCTGAGGTCGACGTCGCCGTGCTCGCAGCGGGCCAGCCGCAACAGCACGTGGTCGGCGTCCCAGTCACCCGGGGTGCGCCGATGTGTGTTGGACCGCCGGTGCGTCCGGTGCCAGCGGCCGACGACCAGGCAGTCGGTGACGATCAGCCACCCCGTGGGCGTCTGCCAGGTCGTCTCCAGGACGTTCGTGCCGGGCAGGTACCGCCGGCCGGCCGGGATGAAGGTCCGGTCCGGGCCGAAGCGGAAGCCGCCGGCCGAGCGGTCGAGCACGGCACCGAACACACTCGGCGCGTCCGGGCGCGGCACGCACATCCACTCGACGTTGCCGCTCGGGGCCACCAGGCAGTTCGTCTCGCAGTCGGAGAGGAACCCGTACTCGGCGATCGGCGGGAACGGGCTTCCCCCGCCCCGCCGCGTCGGTGCGTGCGCCACCGCTCCCCCTCACCCACGCCGCCCACGCGGCGCCCTCGCGCGCGACCGGCGCCCTCATCGCATCGGATCAGGGCCACCGCGTCGCTACTTTCAGTAAAGTCAAGAACGCGAATGGTAGCTGCCACCTCGTGGTACGCAAGCTCCCCTGCCGGAGAGTCGCCGAGGTGACAGCCACGGTGTCCCTCAGCCGCGGTGATCGACGAACGCCTCCTCCGCGACCCAGCCGGCGAACCGCCGCGGACCCAGCACCGCCAACGCGCCCGTGGTCTGCGAGGCGTGCGCCCGCAGCGCGGCGACCTTGCGTTCCAGCAGCCGTCCGGTCAGGTTCAACCGGACCGCGAGCGCGCCGGGCGCGACGACCGGGCCGTCGACGCCGTCGAGGTCCGCGCCGTCCATGGCGACATCGAGGAGCTCGTCGACGTCCCTCGTCCGCTCGCGGTGGTCGGTGGACGCGGCCGCGTACAGCAGGCGGGCGCCGTCGGGGGCCGCCCGTCTGAACGCGGTGGTGGTCCAGGCCGAAACGGCGCGGTGGTCCGGGTGGCCGGTGAACCCGTCCGGCCCGAACGTCACCACGACCGCCGGTCGGAGCTCGCGGATGACACCCTCGATCCGCTCCACCGGGCCGGCGACGTCGGCCGCACCCGACGGGACCGACGGGGCGGACGGGGCGAGCCGGGCGCAGCCACCGTCGGGGAGGCCGAGCAGAACCTGCTCGCTCACCCCGAGAACGTCCAGCGCCTCGGTCAGCTCGGCCACCCGCAGCCGCCCCGGAGTCAGCCCCGGCGGCGAGCCGGGCGGGACCGGGCCACCCAGCTCTCCGCAGGTGGCGGTGACGCAGACGACCCGGGCACCGAGCTGCGCGGCGGTGGCCATCAGCGCCCCGGACAGGTAGGTCTCGTCGTCCGGGTGCGCCCAGACGCCGAGCAGCGGTCCGAGGGACAGGGCCGCCGCCGGGCCTCCCGCCGCGGCACGGCCCGCGGTGAGAAGGCGCCGAACCACCGCCGCCGCCTCGGGATCGACAGCGGCGGCGACCTCCGTCGTGGGCGGCCCGGCGGCCGGCCCGGGAGTCACTGTCGGGCCTCGACGACGATGTTCACCATCGTCTCGGCGGCCACCCGGACCGAACCGAACCCCGCCGCCGTCAGGACCTCACCCAGCCGAGCCGGCCCGGCCATGCCGCCGAGCGCGTCCCGGGCGCCGCGCTCACCGGCGAGGATGTCGGCGCCGTGGTCACCGTCGCCGTCACGGTCGTGGTCGTGCTGGGACAGCGCGTCCGGCAGGCACACCAGGGTGGAGGCGGCGTAGAAGCTCAACCCGACGACGTCGGTGTTCTCCTGCACGCTGTCCCCCGCGCGCGGCTCGACCAGCATCAGCGTGCCGCCCGGCGCCATCGCCCGGCGGCAGGCCACCGCGGCCGCCACCGCGTCCCGGACGTGGTGGAAGGAGTCGAAGAAGCAGATCAGGTCGTACCCGTCGCCGATGCCGCCCGTCACCGGGGCGACCGAGAACGTCGTCCAGTCAGCCACCCCGGCGCGGTTGGCGGCCGTCCGCGCGGCGTTGATCGACTCGGGGTGCGGGTCGACGCCGTGGAAGGTGGACGCCGGGAACGCCTCCGCCATGAGCAACGTCGAGGTGCCGTGGCCGCAGCCCACGTCGAGGACCTTCGCGCCGGCGCGCAGCCGCTCGACGACCCCGCCCAGCGCGGGCAGCCACTCGCGCACCAGGCTGGCGCGGTAGAGCGGGGCGAAGAACCGGTCGACACCGCTGTAGAGCCGCGGATCGTGGGTCCCCCAGCCGATGCCGCCGCCGGTGCGGAACGCCTCGACCAGCCGGTCCGCGGCCGCGTAGAAGCCCATGAGCGACTCGTAGCCGCCGGCCGAGGCCACCGGCGAGTCCGGGTCCGCGAGCACCGCGGCCCATTCCGCGGGCAGGTGGAACCGCCCGCTCGCCGGGTCATGGCGCAGGTTGCCCGCGGCGAACTGGGACGCGAGCCACTCGCGCAGGTACCGCTCGGCCAGGCCGGTCGCCGCCGCGAGCTCCGTGCTGGTGACCGGGCCCGCGGCCGCGAGACAGGCCCACAGCCCGAGCCGGTCGCCGAGCCAGCCCAGCGCACCCACGGTGGCGATCGCCTGGTCCTGCGCGATCTTGTACGCGAACCGCTCGACCTCCGCGAGATCCAGGCCCGCGGACGGACCCGCCGCGGCGGCCGCCGCGCCGACCGTCCCGGGGGCGGCCTCGGCGGTGGTCCCGGGCGCCGCCTCCTCGCTCGTCCTGTGGGCCGTCGTCCCGTGGGTCGTGCTCGTCATGGCTGTCTCCTCGTTGGGTCGGATGTCCGACGAGGTGTCAGGCACCCGTCCGGACGATCCCGGCGATGAACACCTCCGAGACTGCGGTCACCGACTTGAATGGGACCTGCACGCGGGATGCGCCGTGCTCCCAGCGGACGCACGGCCGTCCAACGGCGAGCGCACCACCGTCGAACGGCGGACGCACAGCCGTCCCGGTGGGTGGAGGACGAGGGGATTCGGGGGCGACGGCGTGGACGACCCGGACGCGGGTGTGGAGGTCGACGTGCTCGGCCCGCTGCGGCTGCGAGTCGACGGCGTCGAGGTGGACGTCCCCGGTGCGCGGCGGCGGGCGGTGCTGGCCATGCTGGCGATGTCGCGGACGCGGGTCGTCGGAGCCGGCGCGCTGATCGACGCCGTCTGGGGCGCGGACCCGCCCGCCTCGGCCGACGGCACGCTACACAGCCATCTCTCCCGAGTCCGGGGCCATCTGGGGCCGCGGGCCGGCCGCCTGGTCCGGGACGGAGGCGGATACCGCCTGGTCCTGGGCGCGGGCGCGCTTGACGCCGCCCGCGCCGAGACGCTCGCCGCCAAGGCCCGCGCGCTGCGCCCGGCCGATCCCGCCGCCGCGGCCGACCAGCTACGGCAGGCCCTCGACCTGTGGCGGGGTGACGCCCTGGCGGAGTTCGGTGCCGTCGGCCCGCTCGGTGCCGAGGCCGCCCGGCTCACCCGGCTACGGCAGACCCTCGTGGACGGCCTGCTCGACGCCCGGCTGGCCTGCGACCCGGCGGCGGCGGTAATCGGCGACGCCGAGCAGGCCGCGAACGCCGACTTGTTACGCGAGTCGGCGCTGCTGCTGCTGGTCCGCGCGCTGGCCCTGGACGGCCGGGCGCCCGAGGCCCTCGCCGCGGCCCGTGACTTCCGCCGCCGGCTCGCCGACCAGACGGGTCTGGAGGCGTCGTCAGCGCTGGCCGAGCTCGAACGCGCGGTCGCCCGCGGCGACCTCGCCGCCCCCACGCCACGCGCCGTCAGGCCCGGGCCGCCGGTCACGGCCAGGCCGGGCGGCACGGGCACGGCTGTCGCCGCGGGCACGGTGTGGTCAGGGCAGCCGGACGGCCCGGACGGCCGTGGGGACCAGGCGGCCAGGGCGCGCGTCCCACACTCGCCCACTCCGCTACTGGGCCGCGCGGAGGAACTGGACCGGCTCGCGGAGCTGCTGCACCCCGACCGGTGCGTCACCGTCGTCGGCCCCGGCGGCGTGGGAAAGACCCGGCTGATGCTGGACGTGGTGCACCATGCCACCCCGCGGTGGCCGGACGGGGCCACCCTCGTCGAGCTGGCGCCGGTCCGGGACGAAGCGACCCTCCCGTTCGTGCTGGCTCAGGCCCTCGAGGTCACGACACAGGGAGACCTGGTCCGCGCGGTCATCGACTACCTGGCGACCCGCCGGCAGATACTGGTGATCGACAACTGTGAGCACCTCCTGGACGCTGTCCGCGACCTGGTGGGCGAGCTGCTCCGCTGGGTGCCGAACCTCACGGTGCTCGCCACCAGCCGCGCTCCGCTGGGGACGTCCGGGGAGTGGGTGTTCCGCCTCGGGCCGCTGCCGCTGCCCGCCGCGGACGCCGCTCCCGAAGACGCCGCCGCCGTCCGGCTGTTCCTCGACCGGGCGCGCCAGGCTCGGGGCGGCCGGGACCTGCCCGCGGCGGCCCTCGGGGACGCGGCGGCGATCTGCCGACGCCTGGACGGGCTGCCATTGGCCATCGAGCTCGCCGCGAGCCGACTGACGACGCTGAGCCCGGCGGACCTGCGCGCGCGCATGGACGCCGGGCTCGACCTCGGGCGAGTCCGGCGACCACCCGTCGACGACCACCGGCATCACACCCTGCGCGGCACGATCGCCTGGTCCTACCGGCTGCTCGACCCCTGGGCGCAGCTCCTCTTCCGCCATCTGGCGGCCGTTCCCGGCCTGTTCGACCTCTCGATCGCGGAGTTCATCGCCGCCGCCTTGTCCGGCTCCAGGTCCAGGTCCAGGTCCGGTGAGGGTTCCGAGCCGGCCCGGGATCCGATCGCCGCCCTCAGCACGCTCGTCGACGCGTCGATGGTGGAGACGGTCGCCGACCCGGCCCGTCCTGACGACGGCACGGCGTTCCGCATGCTGGACAGCATCCGCGCGTTCGGCCTGGAGGCCGCGCGGGCCGCCGGGGAGCTCGAGACCGCCCAGGTCCTGATCGCGGCGTGGGCCCACGGCTTCACCCGGTCCGCGGCGGCCGGCCTGCACGGCCCGGACGGGCCGCGCTGGGGCCGGCGGATCCTGACCGCGCTGCCCGTGCTGCGTGCCTGCCGCGAGCGGATGATGGAACAGGGCGACCTTGCCGGGGCGGCCCGGATAAGCATCGATCTCGGGGAGTTCGCGGCCTGGCACAACAACGCCGAGCTGTGGGCCTGGGCGCTGGAGACCGCAGACGCTCCCGGCCTCGCCGGGCTGCCCGAGGCCCCGCTGCTGTACGCCGCGGCCAGCCACGCCGCCTGGCGGGCCGGCAGTCTCGGGAAGGCCCGCGAGCTGGCCGACCGGGCCCTCGCCACCGCTGTGGACGACGCCGGTGAGGCGACCGCCCGTTACGCGCTGGGCGTCACCGACCTCTTCGCCGGCGAGTTCGCCTCGTCGATCGAACACCTCGTCACGGCGGCCGCCCTCGACTCCGAACTGGCCGCCCACGAGATGGCCGTCGCGGCGCTGGCCGCGGCCTACGGCGGCGATGCCGACTGGGCGGAAACGCTGGTCACGCGGGCACGTCAGCTCATCGGCACCTCGGGCGGGCCGATCATCTGGTCGTTCGTCGAGTACGTCCAGGCCGAGATCCACATCCACGACGATCCCGTGGCGGCACGCCGGCACGCCGAGCGCGCCCTGGCCGCGGCCCGCACCGGCGGTGTCCCCTTCGCGGTCGGGATCTCGCTGGTCACCCTCGCCTCATCCGCGGTGCGGACAGGTGACCTGGCAACGGCGACCGCCCACTACCCGGAGGTGATCCGGCTGTGGCTGCGCACCGGTAGCTGGCCGCAGCAGTGGACCACACTGCGCAACGTGGCGGACCTGTTCGCCCAGTTGGGGAAGGATGCCGAGGCGCTGCTGCTCTCCACGGCCGCCGACGCGGACCTGGACTCCCCCGCCGTGGTCGGAGCGGATGCCGAGCGGGTCCACGCCCTGGTGGAGCAGCTGCGGGCCAGGCTCGGCGCGGACGCGGTCGCGGCGATCCGGGGGCAGGCCGCGCGGCTGAACCGGCTGGAGGTCGTGGACCTCGCCCTGACGACGCTCGCCCAGCTGGCGAACCAGTGCGCCGGGACGCCCGCGCCGCCTGTGGTTGGGTGAGGCGGGTGAGCACGCCCCCGGTCGACCTCTCGTGGTCCCCGCCGATCTGGCGGTGCGTGGCCTACGCCGCGGGCGGCGCGGCGCTGATCGCCGTCGCCGCCGTCGCGGATCTCGCCTGGCGGGTCGCCTCCCTCGACGGCGCGGGACGGCTGCTGGTCGGGCTGGTCGGGCTGGGGCTGGTGGCGCTCGCGATCAACGACGCGGTGTCCCGACCGGCCCTGCGGCTCAGTCTCGGCGGGATCGACTACGTGGAGGGCCTGCGGCGGCGCCATCTGCCATGGGCCGCGGTGCTCGGCGCGCGATCGGGAACCCTCACCCACGGACGGCGCCTCGTCCACCTGCGGACCCTGGAGATCGAAACCATCGACGGGCCCGTGCTACTCAGCCGCCGCGCACTGGGCGTCGACCCGGAACAGATCGCCGAGGCCCTCGAGGAACTCCGCCTCCGCCTGGGCTGAAACCAGTGCGTCGGCTGCCGGCCAGCCCGACCCCCGGCCAGCCAGCCGTTACGAGTTGCCCCACCAGCGCATAGCCCGGCTCACCCAACTCGCTTCCGCGCACCAGGCCCCGACCCGGCTCCGGCGGGCGGAACCGGGGGCGCTAGGCGAAGGCGGTGGTCAGGTCCGCGCTCTTGATGACGGCCGCCGCGAGGAGCAGGCCGACGAGCGCCACCACCCCGGCCGCCTGCACGACCGTTCGACGTGGTGGGACGTAGGCGTAGAGCAGGCCGACAAGCACCCCCGTGGCCAGTCCTCCGACGTGGCCCCAGCGATCGATGAAGGACAGGGTGAACGTGAGCGCGAAGTTGATCCCGATCAGGATGAGGATCTGCGTCGTGTCGGCGCGCAGCCGCCGGGCGATCACGTAGTACGCGCCGAAGAAGCCGAAGATCGCGGTGGACGCCCCGACCGAGTTCACGGACGCGCCGTTCACCAGATAGCTCAGTGTGTTCCCGCCGACGGCGCAGGCGACGAACAGGGCCACCAGGCGAAGCCGCCCGAGAATGGCCTCGAGCTGGTAACCGAGCACGAACAACGCGTACAGGTTCACCAGGACGTGCAGGTAGTTGACATGTAGGAAGGCGGCGGTGAGGAGCCGGTAGTACTGGTCATCCCACGCGAGGGCCACACCGTACAGGCGGAAGTCGGCGCTGAACTGGTTCAGGGAACCGGAGTTCCGCACCAGCCCGGGCAGGCCCTGCAGGACGAACGCCACCAGGCACAGACTGATCAGGATCTGGGTGACCAGCCCGCGCCGGCCGGTTCCCGCCCGGCTCCCGAAATCCGTCCGCGGCTCGCGGCGCCGCTCGGTGCGCCCGCCGCCGCCGGCGCCGGATTCCTCCGGGCAGTGGAAGCCCACAGCCGCCGGACGCATGCAGTCCGGACAGATGGGACGCCCGCACCGCTGGCAGGTGACGTAGGTCTCCCGCTCGGGATGCCGATAGCAGTGGGGCAGACTCGGCGCTCCCGCCGGCGGCGGGGTCCAGCCGGCCTGGCCGGTGGACGGGCCGGTCTCCGGCCGCCATCCGAGCTGCTGCCCGTGCGGTGGACCGCCCGGCGGCGGACCACCGGGCGTCAGGCCACCCGCCGGCGGGTCGCCCGGGGTTGGACCACCCGACGGCGGCCCACCGGGGGGCGGCGCCTCGCCGGCCGACGGCAGGGGGGACGCGGGACGCGGGATCTCGGCCCGGCCGGCACCATCGGCGCCGCCGGCCCGGCCGGCGCCACCATCAGCGCCGCCGCCGCGCGCACCGGAGCCGTCCGACGCACGGGTCGGATCACCTGCCGGCGAGTCCGTCACCGCCGGACCCGCCACACCGGGCAGCTGTGATCATCCCGGTCGGTCGCGCGCGCCACCCCTGCCTTCATGGTCGACGCTTCAGGCCGGGCGGCGTTCGACGACGATCTCCTGAACCACCACGTCGGTCTTGGGGCGGTCCTGCGCACCGGTCGGCGTCTTGCCGATCTTGTCGACGACGTCCGTCCCCCGGGTGACCTCACCGAAGATCGTGTGCTTGCGGTTCAGCCAGTCGGTGGCAGCCGTGGTGATGAAGAACTGCGAGCCGTTCGTGCCCGGGCCCGCGTTCGCCATCGCGAGGAGGTACGGGCGGTTGAACTGCAGGTCGGGGTGGAACTCGTCGGCGAACTGGTAGCCGGGGCCGCCCCGACCGCTGCCGAGCGGGTCGCCACCCTGGATCATGAAGTTCGGGATCACCCGGTGGAAGATCGTCCCGCTGTACAGCGGGACACCGGTCTTCTTCTCGCCGGTCGCGGGGTCGGTCCACTCCCGGGACCCGGTCGCGAGCCCGACGAAGTTCTTGACCGTCTTCGGCGCGTGATCGGGGAACAACCTGATCTCGATGTCGCCCTGAGTCGTGCGCACCGTCGCGTACAGCTCCTCGGCCATGGGGCCTCTCTTCTCTCCGTCTTTTCGGCACGGTCTTTCCGGCCCGGTCTTTTCGGCACGTACGGCGTGTCCTCGTCCCGATCGTATGCCGCACCTCCGACGGAAACCGGGTGCGCCGCCCGCGGCCGGCTCCCGGACATCCCGCCGGCCACACCGGACACCGCGCCGGCACACCCCACCGCCCCGTCGGGTGCCCGGACGCCCGGACGTCGTACCGGAGCGACACCACGGTCCGCGCCCACACGGGACCACCGGTGACCGCCGGTACCCGGGACAGCACAGGGCATGTGTCGCAAGGGTAGGTGACACGACCCGCGTCCCGTCGCGTTGTTAGGAGCCACCGAACGGGGTACGGGACACTGCACAGATCTTGACGGCGCGTATCAACTCCGCCGGTGGAGCCGTGGCCGGCCGCCGGGCGCGATCCGCCACCAGGATCGCGACAGGTCACGACGCAGTAAGCGAAGGGATGCCATGAGCACGACACTCAAGGACAGGCTCGCGCACGTGACGGACGCCGCGCCGGTGAGCGGGCTCCCGAGCGCGGCGAAGAACGTGGCGGACCGCGCGGGCGCGGCGGCGTCGAAGGCCGCGTTGAAGGCGGGCAGCACCGCGGGATCCGCGGCGCACGCCACCCGGGACGCCAGCAGCACACTCGCGCACCGGGTCTCCGATGTCTCCGGCGCCGGGGGGGCGGCCGCGGGCAAGGCGGCCGGCAAGGCTGCGGGGCTCGCCGTCGGCAAGGCCACGACGGTGTCGGGCCGGACAGCCCGGCGGATCGAGAAGGCCCGGTCCAGCGCGGAGCTGTCGGCCGAGCGGGCCCGGATGGCGACCGAGCTCCGGCTGGAGAAGTCGCGTTCGCGCAAGGCCGTCCGCTCCGAGTCGAAGGCCCGCCAGCGGGCCGACCGCGCCCAGGAGCTGCTGGAGAAGCGGCTGGAGAAGGCCGAGGTGAAGCTCGCCCGGGTGCACCGGCGCCGTCGGCGCGGATTCGTGACGCTGTTCCTCATCGGCGTCGGCGCGGCGGCTGCCGTCGCGGCCCGCCGCTACCTGGCCAGCGCCGACACCGAGACGATCACGGCCGAGCCGGTCGCCCCGCTGCGCTCCGACCTCGCCGACGGCGTGGGCCCGGAGGTGACCTCCGGCCTCGAGGAGATGCCCGGCATCGACACCATGACCGAGGCCGGCCGGCGCCCCTGACCGGCCGTGCGGTGCCCGGCGCCTCCACTGGCCGGGCACCGCCCCCGCCGCCCGCCCGGAGCCGCGTCGTCGGCTGGGGGAACCGCGCGGTTCCGGCTAGACGTGACCCGGAACGGGCTGGGACGCGCCCTCGGCGGCCCCGGCCGACTCCAGCCGGCCGGCGGCCGATGTGATCATGAAGAGCCCGGCGAGCATCGCTGCCAGGCACATCCCCGCCCCGACCAGGAGCGCGTCGGCGTAGCCGGCCACCGAGGCCTCGATGAGCTCGGCGGGCGAGAGCCTGGTCGCCCCGGCGGCGCTGGCCGCGTCCGCCGCGTGGTTGTTCGCCACGGTGCTGGCGACCGTGGCGAGCACCGCCAGCCCGATGGCACCACCGACCTGTTGGGTGGTGTTCAGCAGACCGGAGGGCAGCCCGGCGTCCGCCGCGTCGACGCCGGCGACCGCGACGGCGGTGAGTGGGACGAAGGAGATGCCCACCCCGAAGCCGAACAGCACCGTCGTGGGCAGCAGCAACGTGGGGTAGGACGAGTCCGCCGACAGGGTCGAGAGCCAGAGGAGCGCCCCCGCCGCCAGCAGCGGGCCGATCACCAGCAGCGGCTTCGCCCCGAACCGGCCGAACACCTGGCCGGAGACGCCGGCCGCTACCATGATCGCGATACTGACGGGCAGGAACGCGAAGCCGGTCTGGAGCGGGCTGTAGTCGAGCACGCCCTGCACGAACAGGGTGAGGAAGTAGAAGACGCCGAACATCGCCGCGGCGACCGCGAGAATGATCAGGTTGGCGCCGCCGCGATCCCGGTTGCGGAACAGCCACAGCGGAACCAGCGGCTCGCGGCACATCGCCTCCCGGAGCAGGAAAAGCCCCAGCAGCGCGACCCCGCCGATCAGGCAGAGCAGAGTCAGCGGATCCGACCAGCCGTGGGTGGTCGTCCGGGTCAGGCCGTAGACGCCGACCGTCACGCCGGCGGTGACCCCGACCGCGCCGGGGAGGTCGAACGTTCCCGTGCGTCGGGGTGCCTCGGTCAGGACCCGCGGCGCCAGCAGGGCCACGAGCAGGCCGATCGGCGCGTTCACGAAGAGGACGAAGCGCCAGGACAGCAGGTCGGTCAGGATGCCGCCCAGGATCAGGCCGATCGCGGCGCCCGATCCGGACATCGCGGCGTAGATGCCGAAGGCCCGGTTGCGCTGCTGACCCTCCGGGAAGGTGGTCGTCACCAGCGACAGTGCCGCCGGGGCCGCGATCGCGCCGCCGACCCCCTGCACAACCCGGGCGGCGTAGAGGAAGGCCGGGCTCGTCGCGAACCCGCCCACCAGCGACGCCAGGGCGAACACCAGTACACCGATCACGAACATCCGGCGGCGGCCCAGGATGTCGCCCGCCCGGGCGCCGAGCATCAGCAGGCCACCGAACGCGAGGGTGTAGGCGTTCAGGACCCAGGGCAGGTTGACCTCGCTGATCCCGAGATCGTCACGCATGCTCGGCAGCGCGACGTTCACGATCGTCGCGTCGAGGACGATCATCAGTTGCGCCCCACAGATGACCAGCAGGGCGAGGCCGAAACGCCCCGGGGCGGTGCCCCGCGGTGGTGGCGTTGTCCCTGCGTCGGGTGGAGTCGACATGCCCGGGAACATAACCGGGACCGCCGACGGAATTCGGCCACGAGCCCGCCGTCGACCACATCCCGAGCGATTGTGACCCCATTCACATCTTGCGGGGAGTCTCCTGGTCTCCGTCAGCGACCTCATCCCGGCGCGAATCGTTATTCGTACTGGTCAGGGCACTTATTTCGTAGTGCCCTGGTGCCTCCGCCGGTACCGCCGGGTTCCGTGGTGCCACCGGCGCGATCCGCCGGTACGGCGTTCCCAACGGCGGGCGGGGGTCGGTGTCGCCCCGGTTCGGCCAGCAGGCCATCGCCCGCTCCGCCATCGCGGTGATCGTCAGGGACGGGTTCACCCCGAGGTTCGCCGGCACCGCCGAGCCGTCCACGACATGCAGGCCCGGATGGCCGAAGACCCGGTGATAAGGGTCGATCACGCCCCGGCTGGGATCAGCGGCCAGGACCGCCCCGCCGAGGATGTGCGCCGTCAGCGGGATGTCGGCCAGCTCGGTGATCGCGCCTCCCGGATGGCCGCCCAGGCGCTCCGCGACCAGCCGCGCCGCCTGGTTGCCCTCTGGTATCCAGGTCGGATTGGGCTCCCCGTGGCCCGCGCGACTGGTCAGCCAGGACGTCCCGAACGGCCCACGGCGCCGGGTGACGGTGAGCGAGTTGTCCCGGGACTGCATGACGAGAGCGATCATGGTTCGCTCCGACCACCGCCACGGCAGGGCCAGCAGAGCCAGGTGGGGACGGCGGACCAGCAGCAGCAGGTGCTTCGCCCAGCGCGGCAGGGAACCGCCGCCGTCGGTCATCGCGCTCGACAGGAACGCCATGAGGTTGCTGCCCCGGCCGTAACGGACTGGTTCGACGTGCGTGTGATCGTTCGGGTAGAAGGACGACGTGATCGCGACCCCCCGGGTGATCCGCCCGTCCGGCCGCAGCCGGGTCGCGCCCAGGATCGCCTCGGAGTTCGTCCTGGTCAGATGGCCGACCCGGGCGGAGATGCCGGGCAGGTGCCCCCGCTCACGCATGCCGAGCAGGAGACCCTGGGTTCCCAGGGCACCCGCGGCGAACACGACCTGGCCGGCCGTCCAGCGCCGCGCGTCCCGCCGCCGGCTGCCGGTGCGCACCGTCTCGACCTCGTAGCCACCGTGTCCGTCGGGGCGCACCGAACGCACGGTCGTGTCCGCCACGATGCGGGCGCCCAGCCCCTCGGCCAGGTGGAGGTAGTTGCGGTCCAGGGTGTTCTTCGCGCCGCGCCGGCATCCCGTCATGCACTCGCCGCACTCGACGCAGCCCGTCCGGGCCGGGCCGGCACCGCCGAAGTAGGGATCGGGAACCGTCACCCCCGGTTCGCGCCGGCCGTCGCGGCCGAAGAACACGCCCACGTCGGTCAGCCGGAAGGTGTCACCGACGCCCATGTCCCGCGCGACGTCCCGGAAGACCTCGTCCGCCATGGTCATCGACGGGTTCCGGGTGGAGCCGAGCATGCGCTCGGCCTGGTCGTAGAACGGCCCGAGCTCGGCGCGCCAGTCGGCGATGTCCGCCCACTGGGCATCGTCGTAGAAAGCGTCCAGCGGCCGGTACAGCGTGTTCGCGTAGACGACCGATCCACCGCCGACCGCTGTTCCGGAGAGCACCAGAACCCGCCCGAGCAGGGTGATCTTCTGGATCCCATGGCAGCCGAGACGGGGCAACCACAGGTACCTGCGGACGTCCCAGCTCGTCTTCGGCAGCGTCTCCGGGGTGAACCGGCGGCCGGCCTCGACGACCGTGACGCGGTAGCCCTTCTCGGCCAGGCGGAGCGCGGTCACGCTGCCTCCGAACCCACTGCCGATCACCAGGACGTCGCAGTCGTCCCGAGGCTCGATGCCCGCGCCTGACCGCTCGGTCTCGTCGCCGCCCATGTGACCCATCATGCCGCCAGGAATTCGGGTGCGCCGGGACACCGAGAGCGGAGCGTGACGGACGATCGTCACGCCCCCGCTCAATCTCCCGTCGGCGGCTCCGTTTCGTGGCTCGCGCTTTCCTGTTCCTGGCCGGTGACGTCTGATCCCTGGCCCGTGACGTCCGGTCTCTGGCCGGTGATGTCCGGCACGCCCGCGGTACCCGGCGGGATCTGGGCCGGCGAGCCCCCCTCGACAGCCACGCCACCGGGCGCCGGGTCACCGGGCGGCGAGTCGCCCGGTGCCGATTCCCCGGCCGGCGGCTCACCGGCCGGCGGCTCACCGGGCTCCGGGATGCCGGGCTCCGGGATGCCGCCCGTCAGGTCGCTGCCCAACAGGCCACCGACAACGAGGAGTCGCCTCGCCTCCTCGTTGCGTCGGGCCTCCTCCGCTCCGGCGGCGGCGGCCGCCGCGATGGCGGCGAGATCCGGCGGCGGGGGCAACGGCGTAGCGGGCGGCTGCTCCACCGGGCCCGCCTGGTTCGCCTGACCAGCCGAACTCTTCTGACCAGCCGAATCGGCCTGTTTCGCCGCGACACCTGAGGCCGAAGCCGAGCGAGCCGGTGGCGCCGGAGGGTTGGCGGCGGGGGAACGCCCGGGGCGCGCAAAGCCCGTTTTCGTCGTGGCGGCGGTGGTTACCGGCGCGACCGGACCAGCCGATGCCGGCCCGGCCCCCGTCGGGGCGGACGTCCTCGCGGACGCCCCCGCCGTGGACGGCCCGGACAACCCGGACGACCTGGGCGCCGAGGGCGGTGCCGGCCGCGGCGGACGCTCCGGGGCCGCCCGCCAACCCAGGCAGGACTTGCAGCCGCACTCGGTCACGCCGAGCGGCAGCCGGTCCATCCGCCACCGGATGTTGTCGGCGACGTCGTCGCCGTTCACCCAGACACCGTTGGCGACGAAGTTGACCAGGTGGGTGGCCAGCTCCACCGGGGCCCAGTCGCCTTCGGAGAGAACCTCGTAGACCCGTTTGTCCAGCTCCGCGAAGTCCTCGACCGGGCAGCGCAGCATCTTCGAGAGGATGTCGATCACCTGACGGGTCGCCAGCCGGATCTCGTCCACGACAGGTGGTTCGGTCGACTCCAGCTCCAGCTCCGTCTCGGGCTCCGGTTCGGGCTCCGGTGCCGGCGCCCGCGATTCGGACGACGGCGCCTCGCCGGTCAGCGCGGGTTCATACCTGGGCGACGCCGGCGAGGAAGGCGTGGCCGGCGCGGGCACCACCGGCGGAGCCACGGGCGGGACAGGCCCGGGCACCGTTGTCGGCGGCTCGGGTGCGATCGGCGACGCGGCGCTCGCCGGCGGTGGCGCGGTACTCGGGGACGGCTGGACTTCCGGCACTTCCCGAACTTCCGGCAGTTCCTGGACTTCCGGCGGCATCTGCGGGCCCGCGGGAGCTGACGGCCCGCTCTCGTCGGTATGCCGCGCCGGGGAGGGCGTCGCCGCCTCGACCTGGTGTTCCAGGGTCGGCGGTGCGCCACCGGCCTCACGGGCCGAGGCCTCCGACGCCCGGGCCGCACTGGCGACCAGCTCGCTCACGGGGACGATCGGACGTGGGGGGAGCGAGCGACCCGATGTCACCGGCACCGGAGCCGCCGACGACGGCATCGCCGACGCGGAAGGCCCCGACGCGGAAGGCGCCGCTACGGAAGGCGCCGCTACGGAAGGCGCCGCTGACGAGGCTGCCTGCACCGACGGAGACCGGGCCGTGCCGAAGACCCCGGTCGAGATGTCGGACACCGCGCGGACCTGGCCACCCGCGGGCCCGGCGGCGCCGTCGGGGCCTACCGGTCCTCCCGCGCCGAACGGTACGTAGCTCGTCTCGCCGACGGCGATCGGATGTGCCTCGTCAACCCGCTCCGGGCCGGTCGCGGGTGCTGTCTCCCCCACGGACACGGGCGCCACCGAGGACGCGGCCGCGATCACGTCCGTGACCACCGAGGGGGGGAGCGTGCGCGGCTTGCGCCGCACCCGGACGACCCCGCGACCGCCCGCGCTGTACGTCGCGCGCTTGCGGCGGCGGACGAGCGCCGGCCGCTCCAGGGCGCCGGAGGCGAGACACCCGGGGCTTCGACCGGGCTCCGCCGGCCCGCCCGGTGCCGATGGGGTCGTGAGCATGTCATCGGACGACGTCACGGCGGTGAGGCCGGAGGTGCGGCGGCCGGGAGCGGCGGCCACGCCGGCCGGTTCCGGGTCACGCTGCCCGGCCCGCTCCGGGTCGCGCCGCGCGACGTCCTCGCCGGCGAGCCGGTAGCCGCCCGCCCGCGCGACCGCGACGGGCACGCTCAGCAGGTACCGCGCCGGCCGGCCGGCCGCCGGCCGGATGATCGTCACCAGCCAGCCGTTCGCCCGCAGCAGCGAGAGCTGGCGCTGCACGTGGGTACGGCTGAAGTTCGTCTGCTCGCAGAGCAGCGACAGACCGGGCGAGGTGATGTAGGCACCGCTCGGCGCCGGCCGGCCCGCCGGAGCGCTGTGTGTGCAGACCGTGAAGGCGACGAGCTTCATCGCGGGCGTGACACCCGACTTGGCGTTCAGGAGAGCGTCGTGCCAGTCCGCCGTGCTCGCGACCGGGACACCTCGGTCGGGAGTACTGACCATCACTAGGGCGCCAGGAATGACCAACTGGGTCATGGTGTCGGAAGCCACGCTCCTCCTTCCCTCCGATGGCAGGCGCCTCCGGTGCCGGAGGCCGCCGCCCCCGCGGCCGCGCCGCCCGCGACCTACCGGTCACGGGTACGCGGCCGCCGACTGGCGCGTTCGATGGTCTTTGGTATCAGTCGTGGAGGCCGTCCGGTGATGCTGAGATCGCGTTGTTGTGCGGTCTCGTAGTTGTCCGATCGCTTTAACTGGCGTTTAGCCAGGGACTGAGCGTGCGCGCTCCCGGTGGCACGGCACTCACCCCCGGAGCGCGCAGGTTGTCGAATGCACCTTTGTCATCTGGGCCGTCATCTGAGCCAGGCCGCTCCGGCAGCACCCGGAGCCCTGACGGGGAGACAACGATACGCGGGCCTTCGTCCGCTCACGTACGTTACTCCGCCCCCCGCGGCGACGCGCCAGGGCCGACCACCGCCCACCCACGTCCAGAACACAGCTCCCTCACCGGCGTCGCGTAGCCGCGAGGTCACCGGACGCTCCCGCTGCTGGCGACGACCTCGATGCGCGGACGCAGAGCATACAAAGAGCACACACCGACTGGCGACGGAATCATGCGTGACAGTCCGGAATGATCGGCACCACCCGGTTGGGCCCGCCGACTCCGCGCCAGACTGCGCACAGGGAGGCCACGCTCCGGCCACGGCGCATGATTCGATCGAATTTTCTCCGCTACGCCGAGGTCAAAATCCTCTCGCGAAACACAACGTCGAGGATCTTTATCCGCAATCCCCGGCACACATCAGAGTTGAAATCAACCCACGAAAACGACAACTACTTGATGTTCCGGCGGGCTCCCAGCCGCCCTCCGTCCCCATCGGACGACAACGATCTGCTCGCCAGACAGCTCAGGTTCCCGCTCCGCTGGCCGGGTAGGTCCGCTCCGACGGCACGTCCCGTCGCCGTCGCCGCGCCATCCACGCCGACGCCGACGCCGACGCCGTGACACGAGGGCACGTGGCGGGACGGACAGCTCGCGCCGAGCAGGAGGACCACGATGACCGACGGCGCCCTTACCGGCATCGAGGCGGCACGGACCTCGGAACGAACCGCCCGTCCGGCGACCGAGCGGCACCGTGAGCCCACGCACGGTACGGCCACCGACATCGTGGTCGGGATCGACGGATCCCCCGGCGCCGCCGTGGCGTTGGCCTGGGCGGTCACCGAAGCCGGCCGACGCGGCCTGCGGGTGCGCGCCGTCCTCGGATCCTGCGCCGGTGAGCAGCCCACCGCCGTACGCAGATCCGCCGACGCGGTGGCGGGGCCGCACGACGAGGCCACCCTGGCCTTCGCCGCCAGCCATGTTCTGCACGAGACGATCGGTGCCGCGCCCATCCCCGCCGGACTCGAGGTCCTTGAGGAGGTGGTGGACGCCCCCGGCGCCGAGGCCCTGCTCACGGCTGGTCGGGACGCGGCGATGATCGTCGTGGGGGCGCGCGGGCGCGGGCTCCTGCACCGGTTGCGGCTCGGATCGGTCAGTACGTCCGTGGCCGTCCATTCCCCCGTTCCGGTAGTCGTCACGCGACCCCCCCGTTCGGGGGATGCCGAGGATCCCGGTACCGACGGCCTCGCCGGGGCCGGGTCAGCCGCCGGCGATCGGCTGAGCGCGGCGAGCGCGCCGGGACCGGGCTCGCCGCACCGACGGCCGGTGGTCGTCGGGGTCGACGGCTCACCCAACTCGCTGGCCGCCCTGCTGTGGGCCGCGGTCGCCGCGGCGCTGCGCGGGGCACCGCTGCATGTCGTCCACGGGTGGCTCGCCGCGGTCTCCCTGCCGTTCGCCGAGACGTCCGGGGAGATCGTGCGGGCGATCGAAGGCCAGGCGCAGGCCGTGCTGGACGAGTCCGTCGAACAGGTCCTCGGCCCGTTCACCGGCGACGGGCCCGGCGAGGCCGGAAAGCCCGGTGAGTCAGGCGAGCCCGGAAAGCCAGGCGAGCCCGGAAGGCCCGCCGGACCGGCCGGTTCCGGAGCCGCCGTGCTCCGGTTCGACGCTCCGGCACCCGGCTCCGGGAAGATCGAGGTCTGCCGTCAGCTGGTGCCCGCTTCGGCCACCCGGGCTCTCCTGGAGGCAAGCCGCGACGCCGACCTGCTGGTTGTCGGGGCTCGGGGCAAGGGCGGGTTCGCCGAGCTCCTCCTGGGCTCGGTCAGCCATCAGACGATGCTGCACTCCGCGGCCCCCGTCGCGATCATCCGGGCCTGACGCCTGGCCGATGCCTGACTGACCCCTGATACCTGACGCCTGAAGTCCGCCGACCGGCACGGGCGGCTCAACGAGCCGGCGGACCGCGGCGGGTCGAAGCCCACTGGACGCCCCCCAGCGCCGGCTCCAGGCCGTCCCAGTCATGCCAGTCCAGCCGGTCGTCGGTGCCGGTCTGATCCCACGGGTTGCAGAGCAGGACCCGGCCCGTCCGCGCGTCCGCCCCCAACACCGCGTAGGCGTGGTTGGGCACCAGCCCAGAGTCCGGCGGAAGATCCGAGCGTGTCACCACGGTCACCACCCCACCTGCCGCCAGCCTGGCGGCGAGTTCGCCCACGGTCACAGCGGACGGCGAGCGGCGGACCGCGGTGGTGCCGGTCAGGTACTCCATCGCGGTGGCGGGGTCGCCGCCCTCAAGACGCGCATAGCTGCCGGCCATCCGCGCGTAGGCCTTCTCGTAGAGAGCGGCCCAGAGCTCCGGCTCGCCCGCGGGGTTGTCCCCGTCCGCCGCGATCTCCTGCCCGGCCCCCGCCCGTACCGGCAGGCTTCGGGTGACGGTGACCGGGACCGCTCCGCTCGGGAGGTGGACGGTGACGCTGACCGTCCCGTTCGGGTTCTCCCGCAGGTTGCGGCGCAGCAGGCCCGGATCGGCCCGCGCGATGCCGATGAGCGCGGCCAGGAGGTAGCAGTCCCCCACCGCACCCTGACCGACGTCCGACGGGGTGACACCGCTCGCCCAGAGCGGATCACGACCGCGGTCGTGCATCGTCAGGTCACCGGTGGACGGCGGATGCCCCACGGTGTATTCCCACGGCCCGTACCGCCCGCCGACGGGCGGTTCGAGGCCGGGGAACAGCCGCGCGATCTCGGCCACCATCGACGCCGGCGCCCCACGCAGGAGCAGGTCGCCAACGGCGAGGACGGCCGGCAGAAGCCCCAGCGTGCGCAGCTCCGCCCGGGTGGGCGCGATGCGCACCGCGGCGGCGAGCACCTCCAGCGGGCGCCCCCGCAGCCCACCGACGACCGCCCGCAGCTCGGCCGGGCCGAGCTGACCCAGCCGGGTCGCCAGCTCGCTCAGCTCACGCAGGTCGAGCCGGAACGGGTCCGCACCGATGGACGCGGCCAGCCCGGTCACGGTAGGAGCCACGTCCGCGCCCCTCCCACCGGACGCGGCGGTCATGACAGACCCGCCGGACCCGGCGAACCCTGCGGAACCGCCGGACGCGGCGTAGGTCAGTCGGCCGGCGATGGCGTCGGCCAGGTCGGGTGCCTCGGCCGCCACCTGGTCGAGGCCCTGGCATGGCCCGGCCACCACCAGGGCGCCGCCCGTGTCACCGGGCAGGGCGGGCACGATGCGCCGCACCTCGGCCGCGAGCCGGGCCGCGTCGTCCGCGGCGCGGCGGAGCCGGCGGGCCAGCTCCGCGAGCCGCTCCGGAGAGAAGGCCACGCCGACCACGGTCGAACCCGGGCCGGCCGGAGGCCGACCCCAGCCAGCCGGGACGGGCGGGGCGGACGGACGTGGCCCGCTCGGCGCTGCCGGCCCGGGTACCACGGCCCCCCGGGCGCCCTGAGCCGCGAGAAGATCCAGCCGCGCCGCCTGATCCCGCGCCGCGCGGGCCCCGGCCGCGAGCGCGGACGCCCACTCGTCGATGCGGCCGTGGCAGCGGCGCTGCCACGGCGACCGCCAGGTCTCGTCGTCGTCCAGGGCGAGTACCGGCGCGAGCAGCGACAGGCTCGCCGCCGCGACCCGGCGTAACACCGACGTCGCCGTTGAAACCGTCGCCGTTGGAGCCGTCGCCGTTGGAGCCGTCGCCGTTGAAGTCACAGTGGTCACACTCCGACCAGCCTCGCGACACGAAAAGTGATGACCAACGGTAACCACGTTCCACCCGCCGTGGACCGGCGTGACGGCAGAGGACAACAGACAGTTCCCACCAGCCGAAGCGGCCGGACGCGCTCGGGGGCGGCGTCAGAGGCCGGCCGCGGCCATCACGCGCAGGCACCGCTTCTCGAGATGGGCGACGACCCGCCAGTACTCGCGGAACGCCGGGTTGGTCGTCTGGCCGTGGTGGTACCGGAAGTAGATCTGCTGGGCGATGACGGCCAGCCGGAACAGCCCGAACACCTGGTAGAAGGGCCATCTGCCGACGTCCAGCCCGCGCCGTGCCGCGTAGTACTCGACGACCTCCGCCCGGGTGGGCATGCCGGGGCTGTGGGTCGGCTGGCGCCGGGTGAGCCGGAAGAGGTCGTCGTCGTCCGCCTGCACCCAGTACGCGAGGGCGCCCCCGAGGTCCATGAGTGGATCACCGAGGGTGGCCATCTCCCAGTCGAGGACACCGCTGATCCTGGGGAGGCCGTCCTCGTCGATACGGGACACGTCGAAGACCACATTGTCGATCCGGAAGTCGTTGTGGATGACGCAGGTGGCGACGTCCTCGGGGGCATACTCGGCGAGCCAGCGCACGACGACGTCGAAGGAAGGCACGTTCGGCGTGCGGGCCTCCCGGTAGCGCCGGGCCCAGCCGGTGAGCTGCCGATCGACATACCCGGCGCCGCGCCCCAGGTCGGACAGCCCGTAGGCGACCGGGTCGATGTCGTGCAGGGCGACCAGGAGATCCACGACGTGGAAGGCGAGGCGGCGGGTCCGCTCCGGGTCGAAGGTGAGGGAGCGCGGGAACTCCGAGCGCGGGATGACGCCGGAGACCCGCTCCATGACGTAGAACTCCGAGCCGATCACCGTGGGGTCGTCACAGAACGCGACCATCCGCGGGACGTACCGGAAGGCCGGACGCAGCCGGGCCTGCACCCGGTACTCCCGCGCCATGTCGTGTGCGCCGGACGCCTTCCGCCCGTGCGGTGGCCGCCGCAGGACGAGGTCGCGGTCCTGGTAGCGCAGCAGGTAGGTGAGGTTGGACGCGCCGCCGGAGAACTGCCGGACCACCGGGCGGCCCGGTGGCGGGACGGAACGGGCGACCGGCGGGCGCTCGGTCAGCACCCCCGCGCCGGTCGCGACCCCCAGCTCGGCCGTACCGACGGCGGCCCGCTCCTCCAGCCGGCGCCGAAGCCAGCCGTCCACCGCGGGTACGTCGAACGCGTCCTCGTCGCGCACCGGGCGTGACCCCGCGAGATCATCCACCGCCATCCGCCGAGCCTAGTGCCGGGAACGCCGCTCCGACCGGGGTCTGGGCGGCAGTGGCCGAGGACGATCCACGGCGGTCAGCCGCTCTCGCCGCCGGCCGGTTCCGCCCCGGCGACATCGGCCCGCGCCGCCGAGGGCGGGCGGTCCTCCGGCTCGGCGCCGCCCCGGGGAAGCGGGCGCTGTACGGGCAGGTCTGCGACGGGAGGTCGGCCGCGCGCGGCCGGAAGCACCGCTGCGAGGGCCACGGAGGAGGGCACGCCCACCGGGTGGTCCGTACCCTTCCTGTGGTCCGGTCCGGGCCGCGGATCCGCACCAGTCGTCTTCCCGACACCCGCGTCCGCGCCTATGCCGACCCCCGCGTCCAGGGCTACGCCGGCACCCGCGCCACCGCGGGCTCCGGGATGTGATCCGCCGAGCGGCACGGTCGCCTCACCGGCCCGTCCCCACACCCACTGGCCGGCGGTGATGGTCCACAGCCGCATCCGGGCGTGCACCTCGGGCCGGGTGAGCTGAACCGCCGTGGCCACCAGGCCACCGCCGATCATTCCGTCCAGCCAGTAGTGGTTCGCGGTGATCACGACGACGACGGTGGTGATCACCGGATGGGCGATGACGAGCCACCGGGCCCGCGACCGCAGGATGGTCACCACCCCCCAGGCGACCAGGATCGACCAGCCGACGTGCAGGCTCGGCATGGCCGCGTACTGGTTGGCCACGGTGTCGCCGGCGGTGTACGGGGAGGGGCCGAAGACCGCGCCGGTGTCGATCAGGGTGACGTGGGGCAGCTCCTGCGGCAGAAACCGGGGCGGCGCCAGCGGGTACAGGATGTGGATCATGAGCGCGGCGCCGGTGGACGCGAGGATCACCGTGCGGACTCGGGGCCAGTAGTCCCGGTGCCGGATCATCACCCACAGCAGGAATGTGATCGACGCCGGGAAGTGGACCCCGATGTAGAACCGGTTCGCCAGCTCCAGCAGCTCGGTGGAGTGCAGCGCGAGCTGCTGGACCGCGGACTCGTTGGGCAGGTCGAGCAGGCGTTCCAGGCTCCAGACGTCCCGCGCGTTGGCCAGCGCTTCGGGCTCCCGGCCGACGGCCAACTGCCGCCCGGTGCGATAGATCAGATAGAGCGCGCCGAGCAGCAGCACCTGGCCGACGAAGAAGATCGTCGCGCCGGCCGCGCGGCCGGCGCGGGTCGCCCGCCACCCGGAGCTTCCCGAGTGGACCGGGACAGACCCGGTCGCGGACCCGGCCCGCCCGTGCGAAGGAAACGGAATGCTCACCATGAGGCTTCCCGGTGCATCTCACGCCCTCCCGCCGACATGCCCCGTTAACCTCACGTTCCTACCGGCCGATCGGTAAGTAGAGCAAGCTCCTGAGAAGTGTGACCCCGCACTCATCCCCCGGAGACGGCCACGTACTGACTCTCAGTCGCCACGCTCGTTGCGCTCCGCCATCAGACCAGCACTCATACGACGCGCCGGTCGCCACGACGGGTGACAGTGAGATAAACCAACGGCGAACAGCCCTCGGCTATTTCCACCACATCGGACACTTTCTCCCACTGTCGTGTCAGATTCCCGACACCTGTCAGCCATACTTGTGCCCGCCTTGGGCACGGACATGCCGACGACATGCGAATTCAGTCATCCGTGGGCGAAGTGTCCGTACTCGACCCACCGTGCACGTTAGGGCGAGACATGACACACACCAGGACGTCGGAGCCGACGACTATAGCCGAAATCACACAATCAGCTCACGGTCGAGGCGGTCGTGACCGCCGCGCCCCGATCCGACGTCCCGCCGCCCCGCGCAAAATTGAATGAAGCGGACCTTCGCGGCGTTCCGCTCCCGCCAAGCTGCCGGTAGCCGCGAACCGTGTTACTCCGGAACTACCGCTCCGTCGGGGCGGCACCGGGGCGTCCGCGCTCCGGGCCGGCCTCGTCGGAGGAGACCGCCGACCAGCCGTGGCAGGCGCGCAGCGATGCGGGCCACCCCGGTCGGGCGGCGTCGCGCACCGCTGGTCGAAGGGAGACAACATCATGTACGCATCCGTCGGGGACCGCTTCGTCGTCCACGGCCGGACTGTCGGGTGCCCGGAGCGCCATGGGGTGATCGTCGACGTCCGCGGGGTCGCCGGTAGCCCTCCGTACGTGGTCCGCTGGGATGACGGCCACGAGGGCCTGTTCTTCCCGGGCGCCGACTCCACGATCGAGCTGCGGCCGGCACGGGAGCACGCGAGGGCCTGACAAGCACCTGAGAACTCGTGCGAACGCCCGGGCGCGCCTGACACAGGCGACCGAAGGCGCCGCCGCCCGGTCCGCCGGGCTCCGGGCGTCACGCCCGGGCGTGACGCCTGCCCGCCCGCACATTCCCCGAGTGCCCACACACGCTCGTCCGGACACCCGTTTTTCCGGAGATCGATAGACCGCACGTGCAGTGCCGATCAGAACCTGACACATCCGCTCGCACCGGCGGGACTCCCTCCCAGCGGAGCCAAAGGCCCGCTACCAGGATCAACTGGTCAGCGGTGAGCGGAACCGCCCGGGCCGTACGCCGGCCCAGGACGATTTCCTCCTGTGCAAGGGGTCGGCACACAGATGTGACGTGCGCTATACACCTTGGAAACCGTTCACGGACGGACCTCACGGGCCCTCCGTGAACATCTTCGATCCCCGGAGCAGCCTGATGCCAAGCTCGCCAGCGCCGTCCGATCCGTCCGCCCCGCCCGGTGGGTCGGCGCGATTCTGGTCGGGCCTCGGACGCACGGTCGGCCGCCGGACGGGCGTGGTGGCCGTGGTGGCCGTGATCATCACCGCGGTGCTCGGCCTGGGCCTGACCAAGCTGGAATTCACCACCGGCCAGGACAACTACCTCAACTCCGACTCGCAGGTCGCCAAGGACAACGTCGCCTACCAGGGCCTCTTCGGCGGTCAGGCCATGATCGTCCTTTTCACCACGAAGCCCGGCGCGGATCTCGTCGACCTCTTCACCACCGGTAACGTCAAGAAGTTCCGTGATCTCTCCGCGCAGCTGGAGAAGGACCCGCGCATCGAGAGCGTGATCACTCCGCTCACCGCGCTGCAGTTCACCGCGAACCTGGTCACCAGTCCGGACGGGAATCCGATCAGCAGCCCGGCGGGACAGATCCTGCTCGACGCCCAGAGCCGCGATCCGAATCCGGACTCCGCGAAGCGGCGGCTCGCCGACTCGCTGCGCACCCTGGAAAGAATCAACGCAATACCGGCAGATCGCCGTGATTTCGACGATCCCGAGTGGGCTGACTTCCTGTTGCACGACAACACCGGTGCCGTCCGCAAGTCACTGGAGTCGTTCTTCCCGACCGACCGGACCGCGCAGATGATCGTCCGGTTGAAGGGGAACGCGTCCATCAAGGAAGAGGGCCGCGGAGCATCGGCCACCGAGGCCGCGATGAAGGACCTGACCTTCGACAACGCCGACGTCATGACGACCGGCGCGGCCGTGCTGCTCCGGGATATCAACGACTACCTGCGCGGCGGCTTCCTCACCCTCGGTGCCATCTCGCTGGTCATCATGGCCGGGCTGCTGCTGGTCGCCTTCGCCGTGCGCTGGCGGCTGCTGCCGCTCGGGGTGGTGGCGGTCGGCCTCGTCTGGGCGTTCGGGCTCGCCGGCTACCTGGGTGTGCCGCTGTCCGTCGTGACCATCGCCGGCATGCCCGTCCTGCTCGGGGTCGGCATCGACTTCGCGGTCCAGCTGCACAGCAGAGTCGAGGAGGAGGCACAGCTCGACCGGGCCCGCGATCCCGTCACCGAGGCGCTGGCCCGGCTGATGCCGGCCCTGGCGGTGGCCGCCGTCGCCGGTGTCGTCGCGTTCCTCGCGCTGGAGTTCAGCCAGGTGCCGATGATCCGTGACTTCGGCGTCCTGCTCGCGATCGGCCTGCCGGTCATCGTCGTCGCGACCGTGCTGCTCAGCGCCGCCTCGCTCGGGTTCCGGGAGCGCCGCTCCCCCACCGCGCCGAAGGACTACTCACGAGGCCCGCTGGGGCGTGCGGTGGTGGGGCTCGGCTCGCTGCCCCGGGCGACCGCCATCCCCCTCGTCGTGCTCGCTGTCGCGATCTTCGCCGGTGGTCTGGTCGTCGAGGGCGATCTGAAGGTGCAGACCGACCCGGAGAAGTGGGTTAACCAGGACTCCCAGGTCGTGCACGACATCCAGAGCCTCAAGGCGCAGACGGGCTCCAGCAGCGAGCTCGGCGTCTTCATCCAGTCCGGGGACGTCTTCGACGACGAGACGGTGAAGTTCGTCCACGACTTCACCTACCAGCAGCTCGAGGAGCACCCCCGGGAGCTGGTGACGGCGTCCAGCCTGGTGACGACGATCAGCTTCCTCATGGAGGTGCCCGACACCACGCTGCTCGCCCCGACCGGCGCCGACATCGAGCGGGCCTACCGGGTCACCCCGGAGGCGATCCAGAAGAGCACGGTCAACCTGGACGGCAAGGCGCTCAATCTGATCTTCCGGACCGGGCCGGGCGCGCTGGAGGAACGCGCGGTCGTCGTCGACGACATCCGGGCGACGGTCAACCCGCCCGAGGGGATCCGCGCGACGCCCTCCGGCCTGGCCGTCGTCGGCACCGGTCTGCTGGAGAACTTCGAGAAGAACCGGATCGAGCTGACGTACTTCGCGCTCATCGGCGTGTTCCTGATCCTGCTGCTGTGGCACCGCAACATCGTCCGCGCGGTGGTGTCGGTGGTCCCCGTGCTGATCGCGGTCGGGCTCACCGCGATCGTCTCCTGGCTCGCCGGCTTCGACCTCAGCCCGTTGACGGCGGTCGGCGGGCCACTCGTGATCGCGCTGTGCACGGAGTTCACGACACTGATCGTCATGCGGCACATCGAGGAGCGCCGCCGCGGGCGCGACCCGCTGGGCGCCATCGAGGAGGCCGCGGCCCGGACCGGGCGTGCCTTCATGGTGTCCGCGCTGGCCGCGGTGATCGGGATCGTGGTCCTGGCGTTCAGCTCGCTGCCGCTGCTGCGCGACTTCGGCCTGGTGGTGGCCCTCAACGTGGGTGTCGCCCTGCTCTCCGCGCTGGTCGTGCTGCCGCCGCTGCTGCTGTGGGCGGACGAGCGCGGCTGGGTCTACCGCGGCCCGCGCGCCGCGGCCGGCACGATCCCGCGGCCCACCCCGGCGGAGGTGGGCGGTTCGGCAGAGATCGGCGGGCCGGCCGGGAGCCCGACCCCGCCGGCCGCGGGGAGCTCGACCGGGCCCACTCCCGAGAGCTGACGGCCCGCCCGGCCCGCCCGTGACAGGCAGGCCGACGGACCCGGTCCGGTGTGACGCGGCCGGACCGGGTCTTCGCCGTTCCTCACCCCTGTGGCACGCTCGACTGACTCGCGCTGTCGCGGCGGACGGCTGTCTGCCATGCCGGCAGTCCGGAAGCGGAACGTGACACCGCCGTACAGGCTCGGCAGCCACCGAGCGCAATGAGGAGAGGGCATGACTTTCGACTTCAAGGTCGCGGATCTCGCGCTGGCCGAGTTCGGCCGCAAGGAGATCCGGCTTGCCGAGCACGAGATGCCCGGGCTGATGGCCACCCGCGCCGAGTACGCGGCCAGCCAGCCACTCAAGGGCGCCCGGATCATGGGCTCCCTGCACATGACGATCCAGACCGCGGTCCTGATCGAGACGCTCGTCGCCCTCGGCGCGGACGTCCGCTGGGTGTCCTGCAACATCTTCTCCACGCAGGACCACGCCGCGGCCGCGGTGGTCGTCGGGCCGAACGGCTCCAAGGACGACCCGAAGGGCGTGCCGGTCTTCGCCTGGAAGGGCGAGACCCTCGAGGAGTACTGGTGGTGCACCGACCAGGCGCTGTCCTGGCCGGACGGCGGCGCGCCGAACATGATCCTCGACGACGGCGGTGACGCCACCCTGCTCGTCCACAAGGGCGCCGAGTTCGAGAAGGCGGGCGCCGTGCCGGCGACCGACGCCGCGGACTCCGAGGAGTACGCGATCA
Source organism: Parafrankia discariae (assembly GCF_000373365.1). NCBI lineage: Bacteria > Bacillati > Actinomycetota > Actinomycetes > Frankiales > Frankiaceae > Parafrankia > Parafrankia discariae. The sequence continues at coordinate 18,383 of NZ_KB891209.1, read as the reverse complement.
TCCTGGAGACGCTGCGCCGCACGATCTCCGAGAAGCCCGGCCGCTGGACGACGACCGCCGCGTCGGTCAAGGGGGTCACCGAGGAGACCACCACCGGCGTGCACCGGCTGTACGAGATGGCGAAGGCCGGCACGCTCGCCTTCCCCGCCATCAACGTGAACGACTCGGTCACCAAGTCGAAGTTCGACAACAAGTACGGCTGTCGCCACTCCGTCATCGACGGGCTGAACCGGGCGACCGACGTGCTCATCGGCGGCAAGGTCGCGGTCGTCGCCGGCTACGGCGACGTCGGCAAGGGCTGCGCGGACGCGCTGCGCGGCCAGGGCGCCCGCGTCATCGTCACCGAGATCGACCCGATCTGCGCGCTGCAGGCGGCGATGGACGGCTTCCAGGTCGCCACGCTCGAGGACGTCGTCTCCACCGCCGACATCTTCGTGACGACCACCGGCAACTACGACATCATCACCGCCGCGCACATGGCCGCGATGAAGCACCAGGCGATCGTGTCGAACATCGGGCACTTCGACAACGAGATCGACATGGCCGGCCTCGCGAAGACCCCCGGCATCGAGAAGATCAACATCAAGCCGCAGGTCGACGAGTGGGTGTTCCCGGACGGGCACTCGATCATCGTGCTGGCCGAGGGCCGGCTGATGAACCTCGGCTGCGCCACCGGCCACCCGAGCTTCGTGATGTCGAACAGCTTCACCAACCAGGTGATCGCCCAGATCGAGCTGTTCGCCAAGACCGATCAGTACCCGGTCGGCGTCTACACGCTGCCCAAGCACCTGGACGAGAAGGTCGCCCGGCTGCACCTGGACGCCCTGGGCGTCAAGCTCACGACCCTGTCGAAGCAGCAGGCCGACTACATCGGCGTGCCGGTGGAGGGCCCGTACAAGCCGGACCACTACCGCTACTGAGCACCGAGGCTCGCCGCGCCGAGTCGCCGTGAACACGAGGGCCGCCCCGATTCGATCGGGGCGGCCCTCGTCGTCCGCGGGCACCGGCCGCCGTGCGCCGCGCGGAGTCTTCCCGGCCCGGAGTCTTCGCGGCCCGTGGTAGCGGGTTGCTCAGGCGGCCGGGGCGCCGGGATCGGTCTGGGACCAGCACACGGTGGTCCAGCTGACCGGGCCGGCGCCGGCCGGATCCGGCGCGGCGCCGCCGCCGGTGAACGCACCGACCTCGGCCGCGCCGCCTTCGGTCCCAGCGCTCTCGACCGCGGGGCTCTCGGTCGCGGGGCTCTCCGTCGCGCCGTTCTCGGTCGTGGAGCTGGTGAGAGCGGTCTGGTCGGTGCTGGACCCGTACGCGGGAGTAGCCGGATCAGGCTGCCCGGCCAGGTCAACCGGCGCGGCCTGCGCGGCCGGGTCAACCGGCGCGGCCGGGTCGGTGGGCTGGGTGCCGGCCGATGCCGACTCGGGGTCCAGCGACGGCAGCGAGTACCAGCCGGCGGGCAGCAGCGCCCCGGAATCCGCGACGACGGGCGTTTCGTAATCGGTCGGGATCACGTCCGGGACGACCAGCTCGGAGGTACCGGACGGGCAGGTCAGGCCAGGTGTGTGGGTGACCTCGGCGGACGGCTGGTCCGTGCCCGACTCCGTGCGGCACAGCACCGCGGACCGGGGCGGCCAGAAGGCCGCGGTCTGCGCGTAGTAGCCGTCCTCGAGCCGGACCGGCGGGCCGGGATCGGGTTCGTCGCCGGTGGTGGCGATCTCGAACTCCTGCCCGCCCGGGCACTCGGCCGCCGGGGTGCCACCTGCTCGGGCCGCCGTCTGGCCGGTGAGCGCGAACATACCGGCGATCAGAACAGCCACGAGCCCCGCCCGGCCCACTGGGAACGATCGTGCGACGGTCATGGTGACACCCTCCCTCTACGGACGATCAGACAAACACGCTGGGTGAACATCGGCGCCGACTTGGTGGGCGACACACGGCCTGTCAGTTTGGCGACAGGGCACAACCGGACCACCGGAGCCACGGCGCGGCGACGCCCACCGCGCCGGCTGGTGCGCCGCCGCCGCACCAGCCCCGGCACGGCACCCCCGGCTCACGGCGCGACCGAAGCACGGCGGTACTCCAGTTCAGGTACTCCCGCACGCTCCCGCGCCCCCTGCTCCGGCGGCTCACGCTCCCGGCCCGTACGCGCGTAGCCGAGACGCTCGATGACACGGAGCGCGTCCGGGGCGACGCCGCCGACCCACAGCTCGCCGACCCCGGCGGGCCGTGGATCCCGACCCGGGTCGAGGCGCGGCCCGGGTTCGAGGTCGCGGCGCAGCCAGATGTGGTCGATGCCGGCCTCGCTGTCGCGCACCGGCCCGAAACGGGCGGGCCGCGGCCGGTAGCCGGCCCGCCGGTAGAACTCCTCGACCCGTTGCTGCGCGTGCAGTTCGATCGCGGTCAGCCCCCGCTCGACCGCGAGTTGTTCGAGGGCCTCGGTGACGAACTGCCCGAGGCCCCGCCCGCGGTAGGGGCGCCGGACGGCGACCCGCCCGACCACGCCGAACCTCCCGCGCCCGGCGGCCGGCTCCGCGCCACCCGCCGGGGTGATCAGCCGGGCTGTCGCGAGCACGAGGCCGCCCGCACCGACGATTACGGCGTGGTCGGCACTCGCGTCCAGGGCGTCGCGCTCCAGGTCGGCGGGCACGCCCTGCTCCCCGACGAAGACCTCGTGGCGCAGGTCGAACACCGCCGCCGGCGGGACGCCCGCGACGAGGACAAAGGTTGGACCTCTGCCAAGGGCACCGGTGACGGCCTTCGAGGAAGGCGTCACCGCAGAAACCCGGTGACGGCGCGCGGAGGGTGCACGGTTTGTCAGTGTAGGCAGTCAATCCACCTTGACAATCCGCACACTCATAGACCGCATAACCCTATGGAAAACGACAAATGCATCACTACACCGACAACCGCCACCAGGTCGCGGAAGGGCGCGACGATCCGGAGTCCGCCCGCTCAGCCGACCCAGATGTGACGGGCTCCCAGCGCAGGGGTAGGAATCCCTCTTGTACGGATCGTCAGGGGATCGCACGCGAAGCGCGGAAAGCGCGTCCTGGAGCCGACCACCAGGGGCTGCGGGCACGGGCCCGCGGCGGGCCACCCGGACACCACACAGACGCGAAGAGGAACACGTGACTCGTCCAGACCGACGGCAACCGGTACGTCGAGCGCAGCCAGGGACCCGGGCACCGGCCGGGACCCCGCTACCGACGGGGGTCGGGCACGCGACGGTCACGAACGGCCGGGGCTGACCGTGGCGGCCACCCTCTACCCACCGGCTCGCAACCGCCCGGTCCGCAACACGTCCGGGACGATGGTGGAACCGACCCGCGGGCTGATCCCCCACGTCCAGGTCGGCACCGGTTCGCTCTTCGGCTGGTTCGACAATCCGGCCAGCCAGGTCAGCGCCCATCTGTGGCTGTCGAAGACAGGTGAGTTCGAGCAGTACGTCCCGTTCGACCGTCGGGCCTGGGCGCAGGCCGCCGGCAACCCGTTCTGGATCAGCGTGGAGTGCGAGGGCTACGACTCCGAGGACTACACGGCGATCCAGATCCAGCGCCTGGGCGAGCTCTTCGCCTGGGGGATGCATGAGTTCGGCTGGCGCCCCGAGATCACGGACTCCCCCAGCGGCTACGGGCTCGGCACGCACCGGATGGGCGGCACCGCGTGGGGCGGCCACTCCTGCCCGGGGAACCCCCGCGCGAACCGCCGGGGCGACATCCTCGCGGCCGCGCTGGGGGCGTCTCCCGGGGGGTCGCTCGCGGACCCGGGGCAGCGCTACGCGGGCATGCCCACCCTGCGGGAGGGCATGCGCGGGCCGGAGGTCGTCACCCTGCAGAACGCGCTGAACATCATTTTCGGCCACGAGGCGCCGACGGGTGACCCCTACCGCCTGACGCCCGACGGCGCCTACGGCGCGCTCACCACCGCCCGGGTGGCCTCGCTGCAGCGGTACGCGACACCGTGGTTCGGCCGCATCCCCGAGGACGGGGTCTGCGGCCCGAACACCTGGCGCAAGATCGGCTATGTCCTCGTCGGGATGAACCGCCAGGTGTGAGACGTCCGGAGCCGCCGGCGGCGGGCCCCGGACCCGCGGCGGCGGATCCAGGTCCCGCGGCGGCTCAGGCCTCGCGCAGGGCGTCCCGGAACGAGACCCTCGCCCCGGTCCGCAGCACCGCGTTGCGGTAGATCCGCCCGGTGAGCCGAACGAGTACGCCGATCAACGCCAGGGCCAGCACCACCGACAGGACGAGCTGCCAGACCGGGGCCACCCCGAGCGCGATCCGCATCGGCATCAGCACCGGCGCGAAGATCGGCAGCAGGGACAGCACCGCGATCAGGCCGTTGTCGGGATCGCCCGGCACGATCGAGATCCCCAGCACCCAGGGCACCACGATCGCCAGCACGATGGGACTCGAGATGCCGCCGACGTCCTCCTGCCGGGAGACCATCGCCCCGACGGCGGCGAACGGGAGGGCGTACAGGAAGAACCCGATGACGTACCAGACCACCGACCAGATCACCGTCCCGGTGGCCTCACCGGAGGGCAGGGACAGTGCGCCGGTTACCAGCGCGGCGACCAGGCCCCCACCGGACAGCACGATCATCTGGATCAGCGCCACCAGCCCGATGCCCAGCACCTTGCCGGCCATGAGCGTCCACGGGCGGACCGTCGACAGCAGCAGCTCGACCACCCGGCTCGACTTCTCCTCGACCACGCCCTGGGAGACGGCCGGTCCGTAGAGCATCAGGCCCATGTAGATCAGCAGCGCGGCGGCGATCCCGAGGACGAGCCGCTCGCCCTGGTGCGGCGGTGCCGGGTCGAGCTCGACGAAGTCGACCCGGGTGGCGGCGACCGCCGCGTTCACCCGGGCCGGATCGCCACCGAGCACGCTGATCTCGTTGTCGAGGACCTGCTGGCGGGCGAGAACCGTCATCACGCCGGTCAGCGCGTCGCTCAGGTCCTCCTTGACGGCGACGCGCAGGCCGTTCGGGGCCGCGGTCACCAGGATGTCCAGATCGCCGTCGGCGACCTCGCGCATGCCGGTGGCCTCGTCGGGCACCTCACGGCTCGTGATGGCGACGTCCATGCTCCGGGCCGCGGCGGCGAGCGGCGCGGCGATCGCGGACTCCGCCGCCGTCACGCCGACGGACTTCGTCGACTCCCCGTCGCCGACCAGGTCGATCACGACCGCGGCGCCGACGAGCAGGACGAGCAGGACGGCGGTGGTGATCCGGAAGACCCTGGAGCGCAGCCGCACGCCGAGCTCGCGACCGGCGACGAGCCGCACCGTCGCCCAGGAGCCCAGCGCCGAATAGTCGCCCAGGTCCCCGGGACCAGGCCCGAGCACCGAGCCAGGTCGGGGCCCCGGGGCGGCGCCGGTCTGCGCCGGGATGCCGGGGACCGGGCCGGCCGCTCCTGCCGGGCCCGCCGCTCCTGCCACGGCCGCGGCCGGGCGGGCGGCCGGGCGACCGGTCTCGTGATCGGTCCCGTGATCGGAATCCGGGCTCATCGCACCGTCACCTCGTTCCTCGCGGTCGCCGGGTCGGTTCCGGAGGTGGTACGGACGCCGGACGCGTCCTCGTCGGCGCTCACAGCGGAGCGGAACAGCTCGGCGAGGGAGGGCCGGCCGCGGCGGAACTCCCGCACCGGGCCGACCGCCAGCGCCCGGCGCAGCAGTTCCTGGTCATCCGCTCCGGGAGCCAGGTCGACCACCGTGCGTGCCCCCTCGGTGGCGCGGACGGTCATCCCGGGCAGGCCCGCCGCCCAGCCCGGCGGGGCCCCGGGCACCTCGACGACGATCCGCTCGGTGCCGTCCGAGCGCAGTTCGTCGACCGTGCCGGCGGCGACCATCCGCCCGGCGGCGACGATGCCGACCCGGTCGCAGAGCCGTTCGACGAGTTCGAGCTGGTGGCTGGAGAACACCACGGGAACCCCGTCGTCGCACCGCTCCCGCAGGACCTGGCTCATGACGTCGACCGCGACCGGGTCGAGCCCGGAGAACGGCTCGTCCAGCACGAGGACCTCCGGGTCGTGCACGAGCGCGGCGGCGAGCTGGACCCGCTGCTGGTTGCCGAGGCTGAGCTTCTGCACCTCGTCGTCCCGCCGCTGCGCGACGCTCAGCCGCTCGAGCCACGCGTCGGCGGAGCGGCCGGCGGCCGCGGCCGGCATCCCGTGCAGCCGGGCGAGGTGGATGAGCTGGTCACGGACCGGCATCTTCGGATACAGGCCCCGTTCCTCGGGCATGTAGCCGATCCGGCGGCGGGCGGCGAGGTCGACCGGGCGGCCGGCCCACCGGACCTGCCCGGCATCGGCCGCGAGCACCCCGAGCACGATCCGCATCGTCGTCGTCTTGCCGGCCCCGTTGCTGCCGACGAAGCCGAACAGCTCCCCCGCGCGGACGTCGAAGGTCATGCCGTCGAGCGCGACGACCTCGCCGTACCGCTTGCGCACATCGTCGATCTCGAGCCGCCGGTCCGGCATCGGCCACCTCCGCGTCGCGTCCCGCTACTGGACGACCACATAGTACCGAGCTAAAGTGATATCACTTTGATACCTCGACGCTAGCGTAACGGCGCGAGAACTCAAGGAGAACACCGGGTCGGAGCGTGCCGAACGGACCGCTCGCCGGCTCCCGCTCCCCATCAGGAGGCACACATGAGCACCGGGACACCGCAGGCGGGGATCGACCGCGTCGTCGTCGACATGCCCGAGCCGAGCGTCCGGGAACATCGCGCCAAGGACCGCTCCGGCCTGCTGGCGCTGCTGGCCGGCCTGCTCGGCATGCTGGGCTGCGTCGCGCTCGGCATCGCCGGGATCGTCGTCGCCGCCGACCACTCCGCCCCCGTCGGCGCCGTCCTCATCGTGGCCGGTGTGCTCGGCTTCTTCGCCGCCCTGTTCACGCTGTGCGGCCTGACCGCCGTCGCGCCGGGCGAGGCCCGGGTCGTCGCCCTCTTCGGCCGCTACGTCGGGACGGTGCGCACCACCGGGCTGCGCTGGGTGAACCCCTTCACCACCCGTAAGAAGGTCTCCACCCGGATCCGCAACCACGAGAGCGGCGTGGCGAAGGTGAACGACGCCGACGGCAACCCGATCGAGATCGCGGCCGTCGTCGTCTGGCAGGTGAAGGACACCGCGCAGGCCGTCTTCGAGGTCGACGACTTCGTCGAGTTCGTCGCCATCCAGTCGGAGACGGCCGTACGGCACATCGCGACGAGCTACCCCTACGACGCGGCCCCCGAGATCATGTCGCTGCGCGACAACGCCGAGGAGATCACCGCGAAGCTCTCCCTGGAGATCGCGGCCCGGGTCGCCTCCGCCGGTGTACACGTGATCGAGTCCCGCATCACCCGGCTGGCGTACGCGCCGGAGATCGCCCAGGCGATGCTCCGGCGCCAGCAGGCGGGCGCCGTCGTCGCGGCCCGCTCGCGGATCGTCGAGGGCGCCGTGGGCATGGTCGAGGCCGCCCTGGAACGCCTCGACCGGGAGAACATCATCGAGCTGGACGAGGAACGGAAGGCAACCATGGTCAGCAACCTGCTCGTGGTCCTGTGCAGCGAACAGTCGACGCAACCGGTCATCAATGCCGGATCTCTCTACACCTGAGCCCCGGAGCCGGTGACGGTACGTGGCCGAGCGGAAGAAGATCCTGCTGCGCCTCGACCCCGCCGTCCACGACGCGCTGGCGCGCTGGGCGTCGGACGAGCTGCGCAGCACCAACGCACAGATCGAGTTCCTGCTGCGGTCCGCGCTCGCGGACCGGGGCCGGCTCCCGCGGGAGGCCGGCGCCATACCCCGGCGCGGACGCCCCCGGCGGGACACCACCGAAGATCGCGGCCCCGGCCCCGGCGACGCCGGACCGGCCGACACGGTGGACGTCCGCCGCACCCCACCCCCGTGATCGACAACCGGGAGGAGAACCGCCATGCGACCACCGACGTCGCTGCCGGCCCAGCTCTACCTGCTGGCCTACGACCTGGAGCGGGACCGCATGTACCGCTCGCCCTACCTGGGTCGCGCGCTGCGCGCGGCCGCCGCGACCGAGCTCTACCAGGGCGGGCTGCTGACCGACGACAACGGCCGGGTGAAGCCCGCCGAGTCCCGCCCAGGGCGCCAGCCGCACCCGGGAGGCCACCCGGCTCACCCGGGCCGGCGGCCGGACCCGACCGCCGATGAGCTGTGCGCACAGCTCATCGGCGAGATCGGCGCGTCGTCCCGTCACCGGTCGTGGAAGCACTGGGTGAACAAAAACCAGCGGACCGCCGGCCGAGTCGTGCGCGACCAGCTCGAGGCGGGCCGCTGGATCAGGGTCGAGCGACGCCGGATCCTGGGAATGATCCCGGCGACCTCCGTGACCGTGCGGGACCGGGCGATGGTCCGCCGGCTGCACCGCGAGATGGAGCAGATCCTGCACGGAGGCCCGGCCGGCCGGGCCGAGCCCGGCCCGGCGAGCCTGGTCGCGCTTCTCGCCGCCGGTGAGATCGGGGCGATGAAAAGCCGCCGGGCCCGGCGGGCACTCAAGGGTCGACTCGCGCTGCTGGAACCGGTCGCCGGGCCGGCCGTCCCGGCGCTGCGCGCCGCCGTGCGGGAGGCACAAACCGCCGAATCAGCCGGTGCGGCTGGTTGACGACCCGGCCGCGGAGTTGACTCGCCAGGTCAGAACTCGCCGCCGCCGGGCTGTGAGTACGTCGCCCCGCCGGCCCCCTGATCCCGCTGCGGGCCACCGGCGCCGCCCGTGCCGGGGGCTTCCGACGAACCCAACCGGCCGGGCTGACCGAACTCACCGGGCTGACCGAACTGACCGGGCTCGCTGCGCTGACCGGGCTCGCTGCGCTGACCGGACTCACCGCGCTGACCAGCGGATCCGAGGTCGCCCTCACGTCCCGGACCGGCGGCGTCCGGGCGCCGCACGTCACCCCGCCAGGCTCCGGTCTCCTGGCCATGGTCCTCGATGAAGGACTTGAACCGCTTGAGGTCGTCCTTCACCCGGCGGTCGTCGGCGCCCAGCACCGAGCCGGCCTTCTCCACGAGCCCCTCGGGCTGCCAGTCCATCTGCACCGTCACCCGAGTGGCGTCGTCGGCCAGCCGGTGGAACGTCACCACGCCGGCGTGGCGGGTCCCCTCCGTGCTCTTCCACGCGACACGCTCGTCCGGGAGCTGCTCGGTGATCGTGGCGTCGAACTCGCGCTCGGTGCCACCGGCCTTGATCCGCCAGTGGGTGTGGGTGTCGTCCGTCTGCTGGACGGACTCGACCCCCTCCATGAAGTTCGGGAACGACTCGAACTGGGTCCACTGGTTGTAGGCGGTCCGGATCGGGACGGCCACATCGATCGATTCCTGCACGGTGCTCGCCATGGTTCCTCCCATCGACTTCGACATCGGACGGGTGGGGTCCTCCCCGATGGTCAGGCCCTAACACACGCATCCGGGACGGGATGGCAAAAGGGTGCCGGGCCGCGCCCGATCATGGGGAGATCATGGGGAGATCCGGGAGCGATCCCGGCGCCGGAACCGGCGTCGTCAGGTCGCGGAGATGATCCCGGTGGCGAGGAGAAAAAGGATCACCGAGCCGAGCGCGAGCCGGTAGTAGATGAAAACGCTGTAACTGTGGCGCGCGACGAACTTGAGCAGCCACGAGATGGCGAAGTAGGCCGTCACGAAGCTCACCGCCGTCGCGGTGATGGTGACCGTCCAGCCGACGCCCTGCTCGATGTTGGACGACTCCGTCACGACCTGCAGCAGGGCCGCCGCGAACAGCGCCGGTATGGAGAGGAAGAACGACAGGCGGGTGACGGTCACCCGGTCGATCCCGCGCAGCAGTCCGGCGGACATCGTCGATCCCGAACGGGAGATTCCCGGGATCAGCGCCATGCACTGGACGACCCCGATAACCAGCGTGTCCTTCCAGGTCACGTCGTCCTCGTGCCGTTTCTGGGTGGCGACGCGATCGGCGTAGCCCATGACCGCGCTCCACCCGATCAGGGCGGTGCCGACGAACCACAGGCTACGCAGCGTGGTTTCGATCTGATCCTTGAACAACAGGCCGACTATTCCGATGGGAATTGATCCCACAATCACCGCCACACCGAACCGGAAATCCGGGTGGTCGCGGTACTCCGGCTGGGTCACACCCCGGGCCAGCGCGGCGATGATCCGCCGGAAGTCATGCCTGAGGTACAGCAGCGTGGCGAACACCGCGCCGACCTGGATGATCGCCGTGAATGCGGTGATGTCCGGGTCGTCGATGCGGTAGCCGAGCAGCTTCTCGATGATCGTCAGATGACCGGTGCTGGAGACCGGGAGGAACTCGGTGAGCCCCTCGACGGCGCCGAGAAATACCGCTTCGACGATGTTCATGCCAGCCCTTCCTCCACATCACCTCCGACCGGGAGATCGCCAGGAGTGTATGTCGAGAAAGATCACCAATACGCGGTGGGTTCGCCCCGGTCACGCTGCGCGCGCGGCGAACACCCGGCAGCAGCGGGTGCCCGCGGTCAGGTGACCGTCCACGATCGGAGCCCTCCGCTGGCGGGGCGGGTCGGAACCGGGGCGGGTCGGAACAAGGCGCCACCACTTCCCGCCGCCGGCTCGGATACTTGTCCGACCCAACGGCACGAAGGCGCCCATCGGTCACGTGACGCCGACATCGGGCGCGGCGTCACGGAACAGGAGCAACAGTGCGCGACGCCCCCGGCGCGACGGACGCCGGCACCCGGGCACCGGGCACCGGGCCGGTCGGGGTCTCGGCGGTGATCGGCAGCAGCATGACTGGGGCGAGCATTCCGTCGCGCCCCAGGTGGCCGGCCCGCGAGCCACCCGGTTGCGGTGATCCACCCGGTCCGGGCCCGGTACCCTGGCCGCCCCCGAGGCCTCCTCAACCCGGCCGGCAAAGAATATAATTCCATTAGTCAAAGAACCGAATTTCGCATCTCCCAGCACCCCGTACCCGAAGGACCTCGACCATGAGCGACACTGCTGGAGTGGAATGGGAGGGCACCCCCGCCTCGGTGCGGGCCGCTGTCGACCGGGCCCTGAACCGGCACCAGCGCGACGCCCTCGTCGAGGTCGAACAGATCCTCGACGCGGCCCTGCGGGTCTCCGTCCGGGTCGCGCCGGCCGACCCCAAGGTCGCCGACATCGTCGCCGAGGCCGGGACGTCCAACCAGACCTTCTACCGGTACTTCGCCGGCAAGAACGAGCTCATGCACGCGGTGATGGAGCGCGGGATCGTCATCCTGCGGTCGTACCTCCGGCATCAGATGTCGAAGAAGTCCGACCCGGCCGGCCAGATGACCGCCTGGGTCAGCGGCATGCTCGCGCAGATCACCCGGCCGGTGGTCGCGCAGCAGGGCGCCACCGTCAACCGGCTGCTCGCCCGGGCCAGCGATTCGATACCGGGGCGGGCCACCCTCGACCAGCAGCTCGGGCAGTTGCTCGTCCCGCCGCTGACGGCGGCCGGCCGGCCACGACCGGATCTCGACGCCCAGCTGATCCAGGATGCCGTCCTCGCCGCGCTGCAACGCCACGTCGAGCCCCGCACGGTGCCGTCCGAGGACGAGCAGCGGCACCTCATCGACTTCTGCGTGTCGATTCTCCAGGCGCGGCCGGCGTCCGCCGACTGAAACCCTGGTCCGCCACCGACCTCTCACCAGGTAGCCACCCAAAGTAACGATCTGTGTATTTTGTGTTGGTTAACGGTAGGGGAAGGAGATGGGGCGCAGCCGTCGGCGCGACCGGCTCTTCCGCCGCGCGGCGGTCACCGCCGCGGCGCTGGCGGTCGCCTGCGCGGTTCTCGCCCAGGCACTGCCCGACAGCGTGGCGCTGTTTGTCGTCCGGCTGGGCGTCATCGGGTTCCTGCTGCTCGGTGGGACGACCTGTGTGGTCACCGGGCTGCGCCGCCATGGTGCCGAACGGTGGTGGCGGCTTCTCGTGGCGGTGATGGTCCTCGCCGCGGCGGTGGCGTCGGCCGCGGTGTTCCGGGACACGATGGCGGGGCGGTCCCCCATCCCCCAGCTGACCCCGGCCTCGTTGGTCTACCTGGTTCCGCTCGCGCTGGGTGTCGCCGGCGTACTGCTCTACCCCACCGACCCGGTCGAGCACGACGACACCGGGGACGGCGGCCCGCTGCGGGCCTACCGCTGGTACGTGATCACGATCCTGGACGGCATGATCGTGGTGGGCGCGGTGGCACTGCTGGTCTGGGTCATCGTGCTGCGGCGCACGGTGGAGCAGGGCGGACCGCTCGGCCCCGGCCCGCTCTACTCGATCATCCTCGCCGCGGTCTCGCTCGTGGTCTTCGTCGTGCTGATCCTGGTGGCCGTGTTCCGTGAGCCGCGAGACGGCCGCGGGCACGCGCTCCTGCTCGCGGGCGTATGCGCCGCCTCGATCTCCGCCATGTGGGAGCTCGCGGTGCTCATCCACGGCATGGACGACGTCCCGCGGCTGACCGACCTGCCGATCGGCATCGGTGCGCTGCTCATCGGCCTGGCCGCGATCTCCACCGATCCCGGTTCCGACCCGGACGCCAGCACCGGCACGGCTACCGAGGCCGCGGGGATGGGGTGGGCTGTCGGTCCCAGCTCAGATCGGCGGGCCGCCTCGGCCCGGCTCCGCCGCTGGCACGCGATCCTGCCCTACCTCCCGCTGACCGCGGCCGGCGCGGCGGTGGTGATCGAGATCGTCGGTGACGACGTCGAGCGCTGGGAGGAGGTCTGGGCGCTGCTCGCCCTGCTGCTGCTCGCGCTGGCCCGCCAGATGATGACGATGTCGGACAACATCCGTCTGCTCGGCCAGGTGGAAGAGAAACGGCGGCAGCTGCGGCACCAGGCGTTCCACGACCCGCTGACCGGCCTGGCGAACCGTAGCCTGTTCATCGACCGGCTCGAGCGGACGCTGCGCCGCCAGCCGCGCCCCGCCGAGCGCTTCGCCGTCCTGTTCTGCGACCTCGACGACTTCAAGCGGGTCAACGACATCCTCGGCCACGCGGCGGGCGACGACCTGCTGCGGATCACCGCCGCCCGACTCGCCGGCTGCGTCCGCGCGGTGGACACCGTGGGCCGCCTCGGCGGTGACGAGTTCGCGGTCCTGCTGGTCTCCGCCAACGCCGACGATCCCGAGGCGGTCGGACGTCGACTGGCCGCCGCGGTCCGGGCGCCGGTGCGGCTGACGAGCCGCACCTTCACCGTCGCGGCCAGCGTGGGCCTGGTGACCGTCGACCCGGAGACCGAGTCGGGCGCGGATGTCCCGGGCACCGCCGAGCAGCTGCTGCACCGCGCCGACCTGGCGATGTACGCGGCCAAGGCCAGGCGGAACGGGGAACCGGCCGTCTACACCCCCGAACTGGTGGGCCCCGGGCTGGGACGGACACGGGCCGCCCGGAATGTCCCGCTGCCGTGAACGGCCCGTCACCAGCGCGTAGCCGACCCGTCACCGCCCCACCGCCACCCCCTTGCCTCGCCGCCCTGCCGCCCTGCCGCCCTGGGCCGATCCGAACGTCCGCCCGACGATCCGTGATCACCAGACCAGCTCCGGATCGATATTTCGATCATCCGGGAGTTGTGTTCTTCGTGTACAGAACGCTATTCTGACCGCTCCGAGAGGAGACCGACGATGTCGTGGGACTTCGAGACCGAGCCCGAATACCAGGCCCAGTTGGACTGGGCGGACAAGTTCGTGCGGGAGGAGGTCGAGCCCCTCGACATGGCCTGGCCCGACCTGCAGTTCGTGCCGCGCGGCGAGACGTTGCAGCGGGTCGTCGACCCACTGCGGCAGCAGGTCAAGGACCACGGCCTGTGGGCGACCCACCTGGGTCCGGATCTCGGCGGCCAGGGGCACGGGCAGCTCAAGCTGTCGCTGCTCAACGAGATCCTGGGCCGTTCCAGCTGGGCGCCGATCGTCTTCGGGTGCCAGGCGCCGGACACCGGCAACGCCGAGATCATCGCGCACTACGGCACCGAGGCCCAGAAGAAGCAGTACCTGCAGCCACTGCTGGACGGCGAGTGCTTCTCGTCGTACTCGATGACCGAGCCGCAGGCCGGCTCGGACCCGACCCAGTTCACCTGCAGCGCGGTGAAGGACGGCGACGGGTGGGTGATCAACGGCTGGAAGTTCTTCTCCTCGAACGCCAGCACCGCCCGGTTCGTCATCGTCATGGTGGTCACCAACCCCGACGTCACCCGGTACCACGGCATGTCGATGTTCCTGATCCCGACGGACACGCCGGGCATCAACATCGTCCGCAACGTCGGCCTGCCCGGTGAGCCGCTGGGCGAGGGGCACCACGCCCTCATCCACTACGAGGACGTCCGCGTCCCGGACGAGGCGCTGCTCGGCGGCGAGGGCCAGGCGTTCGCCATCGCGCAGACCCGCCTCGGCGGCGGGCGGATCCACCACGCGATGCGCACGATCGGCCTGGCGAAGAAGGCGCTGGACATGATGTGCGAGCGCGCGCTGAGCCGCAGCACCCAGGGCAGCCTGCTGGCCGAGAAGCAGTTCGTCCAGGGCTTCATCGCCGACTCGTACGCGCAGCTCGCGCAGTTCCGGCTGTTCGTGCTCTACACGGCGTGGTCGATCGACAAGCACAAGGACTACCGCAAGGTCCGCAAGGACATCGCCGCGGTCAAGGTGGTCATGCCCGCGGTCCTGCACGACATCGCCTCCCGGTCGCTGCAGGTGCACGGCGCGCTCGGCGCGAGCAACGAGATGCCCTTCAGCCAGATGGTGATGGGCTCGTTCGTGATGGGCCTCGCCGACGGGCCGACCGAGGTGCACAAGGTCACCGTGGCCAAGCAGGTGCTGCGCGACTACAAGCCCAGCGAGGACCTGTGGCCGACCGAGCACCTGCCCCGGCGTCTCGCCGCGGCGCGTGAGAAGTACGCCGAGTACCTGGAACTCGAAGTGGGGAACCTGTGATCGACATCGAGCGCCTCGCCACGTGGATGGACGAGGCCGGACTCGCCGGCAAGGGCGAGCCGATCGAGCACCGTTACGTCTCCGGCGGCACCCAGAACGAGATCTACGAGATCCGTCGTGGTGACCTGCACGGCGCGTTGCGCATCCCGCCGGCGGGGGCACCCGCCAGCCGCGACGCCGGCATCCTGCGCGAGTGGCGCATCATCGAGGCCCTGGACGGGACCGACGTCCCGCACACCGCGGCGATCGGCATGTGCGAGGACGCCTCCGTCCTCGGCCGCTCCTTCTACATCATGGGCTTCGTCGACGGCTGGTCGCCGATGAGCCAGCGCGGTGTCTGGCCGGAGCCGTTCAACTCCGACCTCGAGCTCCGCAAGGGGCTGTCCTACCAGCTCGCCGAGGGCATCGCACTGCTGTCGAAGGTCGACTGGAGGGCCCGCGGCCTGGAGGGCCTCGGCCGTCCCGACGACTTCCACGAGCGCCAGGTCGACCGCTGGACGGCCTTCCTGAACCGCATCAAGAAGCGGGAGCTGCCCGGCTACGACGTCGCCGCCAACTGGCTGCGCACGCACCGGCCGATCGACTTCATCCCCGGCCTGATGCACGGCGACTACCAGTTCGCGAACGTGATGTTCCAGAACGGGGCGCCGGCGAAGCTGGCCGCCATCGTCGACTGGGAGATGGGCACGGTCGGCGACCCCAAGCTCGACCTGGCCTGGATGCTGCAGAGCTGGCCCGAGGACACCAGCTCGACCGACCTGATCGGCAAGAGCTACGCGGACCTCTACGCGATGCCGACGAAGTCGCAGCTCCTCGCGCACTACGCGGAGGTCTCCGGCCGGCAGGTCGACGACTACGACTACTACCTGATCCTCTGCAAGTTCAAGCTCGCCATCGTCCTCGAGCAGGGCTTCCAGCGCGCGGGTGACGACGAGAAGCTGCTGTCGTTCGGCCCGATCGTGCTCGACGCCATGAAGGAGGCCGCCGACCTCGCGGAGAGCACGGACTACAAGCGATGACCGACACCGACACCAGCACCGCGGACATCCTGCTGGAGCGGGTCGGGGCGGTGCTGGTCATCCGCCTCAACCGGCCCGAGGCCCGCAATGCCCTGACCCCCGCGCTGCTCAGCGCCATCGGCTCGGCGATCATCACCGCGGAGTCGGACCCCGACATCCGGGTGGCCGTGCTGACCGCCGCGGGCGACCGGGCGTTCTGTGTCGGGATGGACCTGAAGGCCTTCACCTCGGGCGGCGACTTCTCCAAGATCGCCCCGGAGGAGAAGGAGGGCCGGGCGGCCTTCGACCGGCTGATGAGCGGCGACGTCAGGATCCCGCTGGTCGGCGCCGCGAACGGCACCGCGGTCGGCGGCGGCTTCGAGCTGCTGCTCTCCTGTGACGTCGTGGTGGCCTCCTCGGCGGCGAAGTTCGGCCTGCCCGAGGTCAAGCGGGGCCTGCTCGCGGCCGGCGGCGGCGCGGTCGCCATCGCCAGCCGGATCCCGCTCGCCCTCGCGCTGGAGCTGACCCTCACCGGTGACACCGTGGAAGCCGCCCGCGCTCAGCAGCTCGGCCTGGTCAACACGGTGACCGAGCCGGAGAAGGTGCTCGAGGCGGCGCTGGCGCTCGCCGAGCGCATCGCCGCCAACGGCCCGCTCGCCGTCGCCGCGACCAAGGAGATCGTCCGGGCCGCCGCGGCCGACCCCGCGCGCGGGCAGGAGCGCATGGCGCAGCTCTCGCCGACGGTGTTCAAGAGCGAGGACGCCAAGGAGGGCGCGATGGCCTTCATCCAGAAGCGCACCCCGCAGTGGAAGGGCCGGTGACCGCGCGCCGCCCGTCCACCAGCGGCGGCCCGGCCGCCGCCCGCCGCCCGCTCACCAGCGGCCGGGTGGGCTGAGGTGCGCGCCGCGGTCTGCCGCGAGTACGGCCAGCCCGAGGTCGTCCACGTCGAGGAGTTCCCCACTCCCGAGCCGGGGCCCGACCAGGTCGGCGTACGGGTGCACGCGGCGGCGGTCAACTACTCCGACGTCCTGCTGGTCGCGGGCCAGTACCAGGTCAAGGTGCCGCCGCCGTTCGTCCCCGGCAGCGAGTTCGCCGGTGTCGTCGAGACGGTCGGCGCGAACGTGACCGGCGTGTCCGTCGGCGAACGGGTGTTCGGCACCGGCATGGTCGGTGCCTTCGGTGAGGTCGCGGTGGCGTCGGGGGCCGCCGTCACGCACACGCCGGACGGCATCGCCGACTCCGTGGCCGCCGCCTTCGGCGTGGCGCACCGCACCTCGTACCACATGCTCCGGTCGGTGGCCCGGCTGCAGCCCGGCGAGCAGCTCGTCGTGCTCGGCGCGGGTGGCGGGGTGGGCCTCGCCGCCGTCCAGCTCGGGGCGGCCCTGGGCGCCACGGTGACGGCGGTGGCGTCGTCCGCGCGCAAGCTCGAGGTGGCGGCCGCCAACGGCGCGACCCACCTCGTCGACCACCGCGCGAACGACCTCCGCAAGGCGCTGAAGGAGACCCTCCCGGGCGGTGCCGACGTGGTCATCGACCCCGTCGGCGGCGACCTGGCCGAGCCGGCGCTGCGTTCGCTGCGCTGGCGCGGCCGGTTCGTCACGGTGGGCTACGCCGCGGGCGCGATCCCGCGGATCCCGCTCAACCTGGTGCTGCTCAAGGGCATCCAGATCGGTGGGATGCAGCTGCGCGACTTCGGGCTGAACGCGCCGGACGAGCTCGCGCGCAACGAGCGGGAGCTCATCGAGCTGTTCGCCGCGGGCAAAGCCGTGCCGCACATCGGCGCCAGCTTCACCTTCGACGAGACAGCGGCGGCGCTGCGCTATGTGGCCGACGGCCACGCCATCGGGAAGATCCTCCTGGAGATCGCCCCGTAGCACGGCCCGGGACGTCCACCGCGGGTGCCGCGGTGGACGTCCCGTGGGGGGGCGGAAACGACGCCCGGCGCGGCGCATCCACAACGGGGTGGGTGCGCCGCGCCGGGTCTTCGCGCATCTGGGCTGGCCGGCCCGTTCCCGGGCCGGCCGGCATGGGTGGTCTCAGATGACCGCTTCGGGGTGCTTCTCGGCGAACATCCGCGCCCACTCCTTGCGGGAGCGGATGGTGGTGTCGACGTCGGTCGCGATCGCGCGACGGGCACCGACGGTCGCCCGCTCCTTCGGGATCTCGGCGAACGGGTCCCAGTTGAAGAACCGGCAGGCGTTCCGCCAGGTGATCTTGTCGATCTCCTCGTCGGTCGCGCCGACGTTGTTCAGCTCGTTGAGCACGAACTCCGGCGCCTCGGGCCAGATCGAGTCCGNGTGCGGGTAGTCGCACTCCCACGCGATGATGTCGATCCCGATCTCGTTGCGCAGCTTCAGCGATGTCGGGTCGGTGACGTAGCAGGCGAGCGAGTGGTCGCGGAACACCTCGCTGGGCAGCTTGCCGCCGAAGTCACGGCGCAGCCAGCGCTGGTTGGTGTAGTGCCGGTCGCAGCGGTCCAGGTA
>NZ_KB891208.1:300000-422023 GCF_000373365.1 Parafrankia discariae | reverse complement strand
GAAGCGATCATGGCCGGTGGGGGGCCTTCGCCGGAGCGGCGGGCGGAGTTCGGGGCGTTGGCGGTGCCGGAGTCGTACCGGGGTGTGGTGGTGCGTAAGGCGGAGGTGGGGATGTTCGAGGGGCGGGTGTCGCGGGAGAAGGATCCGCGGGAGTCGTTGCATGTGGATGAGGTGGGGACGCCGGAGTTGGGGCCGGGTGAGGCTCTGGTGGCGGTGATGGCGTCGTCGGTGAACTACAACACGGTGTGGACGTCGATCTTCGAGCCGTTGTCGACGTTCGGGTTCCTGGAGCGGTATGGGCGGTCGTCGCCGTTGGCGGCCAAGCATGATCGGCCGTATCACGTGGTGGGGTCGGATCTGGCGGGGGTGGTGTTGCGGACGGGGCCGGGGGTGCATGCGTGGCATCCGGGGGATGAGGTGGTGGCGCACTGTCTGTCGGTGGAGTTGGAGCGTCCGGAGGGGCACAACGACACGATGCTGGATCCGGAGCAGCGGATCTGGGGGTTCGAGACGAATTTCGGTGGTCTTGCGGAGCTGGCGTTGGTGAAGGCGAACCAGTTGATGCCGAAGCCGGGGCATTTGAGTTGGGAGGAGGCGGCGGCGCCGGGGTTGGTGAACTCGACGGCGTACCGGCAGTTGGTGTCGGGGAACGGTGCGGGGATGAAGCAGGGTGATGTGGTGTTGATCTGGGGGGCGTCGGGGGGGTTGGGGTCGTACGCGACGCAGATGGCGTTGCGGGGTGGGGCGATCCCGGTGTGTGTGGTGTCGTCGGCGGAGAAGGCGGCGATCTGTCGGGCGATGGGTGCGGAGCTGGTGATCGACCGGGCGGCGGAGGGGTATCGGTTCTGGTCGGATGAGCGGACGCAGGACCCGCGGGAGTGGAAGCGGTTCGGGGCGCGGATCCGGGAGCTGACGGGTGGGGAGGATCCGGACATCGTGTTCGAGCATCCGGGGCGGGAGACGTTCGGGGCGTCGGTGTATGTGGCGCGTAAGGGTGGGGTGGTGGTGACGTGCGCGTCGACGAGTGGGTTCATGCATGAGTACGACAACCGGTATCTGTGGATGAACCTGAAGCGGATCATCGGGTCGCATTTCGCGAACTACCGGGAGGCGTGGGAGGCGAACCGGCTGGTGGCGCGGGGGTTGGTGCATCCGACGTTGTCGAAGGTGTATCCGTTGGAGCGGACGGGGCAGGCGGCGCTGGATGTGCACCGGAATGCCCATCAGGGCAAGGTCGGGGTGCTGTGTCTGGCGCCGGAGGAGGGGCTGGGGATCCGGGACGAACGGACCCGGGCCCGTCACCTCACGGCTATCAACCGCTTCCGCGGCGTGTAGAACCCGTTGCCCGGACTGCCCGTTGCCGCAGCTCCCGTCACCCAACGATTGCCTGTCTGGGATGCTGGGGGCCTATGACAGAGCACAGTGACCTCATCCCGATGGCCGGCGAGGGTGACAGTGCCCCCGGCTTCGATCTGGTGCGCCGCGGCTACGACCCGCACCAGGTAAACGCCCACGTCAACTGGCTGGTCGAGCAGCTGCGCGAGGCCGAGTCGCACCGCGCCGCCGCCGAGGCGGCCGCCTCCGAGGCCGCCGCCGAGGCGTCGCGGGTCCGCGACGACCTGGCCGCGAACCGACCCGCCTGGGAGGAGTTCGGCGGCCGGATCACCCAGATCCTGCAGCTCGCCGAGGAGGAGGCCGCGACGGTCCGCTCCGAGCGGACCCGCGACGCCGAGTCCCAGCTCGAGGAGGCCCGGCGCATCGTCGCCGAGGCCGAGCACGGCCGCGACCGCACCCTGCGGGAGGCCGACGAGCAGGCGCAGAGCATCGTCTCCTCGGCCCGCGCGGAGGCGGAGCGGGTCGTCGAGGCGGCCCGCTCGGCCGCGGCCCAGGCCGAGGAGGAGTCCGCGCGGCGCCTCGCCGAACTGGAGCACCAGCGCGACCAGGTCACCGGGCAGCTCGGCGCGCTGCACGACCAGGTCACCGCCCAGCTCGGCGCGCTGCGCGACCGGCTCACCGCGGCGACCGCCCCGCTCGAGGCGTCGTCGGCTCCCGAGCCCAGGGCACTGACGAAGGGCGAGGGCACGCCCGTCCAGACGGCGGCTTCGTCCCGCGGCTGACCCGCCGCCGAAGTCAGGGGCGGCGACCGCCGCCGGTGCCCCCCGCCGGGGCCCGGCCCCGGCCGGCGCACTGTCGCGCCCACGCCGTCGCGCTGCCACGACGTCACGGTCTCGCACCGTCGCGGTCTCGCCGTCGCGCCCGCGGACGGTCGCGCCGAGCTCTAGCGGTGGCGCCAGGGTCGTCGGCGCCGGTTGGCGCTGACATGGCGCCGGGTCCAGCACGGGGTGTGCCAGTGCCGCCGTTGGTCGATGTCACCGACCGGCCACACCACCCGGTGCGGCGTGCCCGTGGTGATCAGCTGGTCGCAGCCCGGGCACCGATAGGCCTTCGTGGTCGCGGCGCCGGTCACCGGCCGCACGACCCAGTCCTCGTCGCCCCCGCCCGCACCCGCGCTCCCGCCGCCGCCGGCACCCGGAGATCCGCCCGCACCCATACCGCCGACCGGACCTCAGTGAACGCCGGAGCCGCCGGCCGGCCCGGAACGGCTGATGACCTCACCGTCCACGACCTTGACGGTCCTCGACTCCGCGCCGGCGCCGCCCGCCCGCCCGCCGCGGCCGACCTTGTGGATCGCCGCGCCGGCCAACGTCCGGGCCACCTTCGCCCGCCGGAGTATGCCCGCCGGACTCGCCAGCGCCGACGACGCCCCGATGAGCGCGTGGAACGAGCGGTCGCTGCCGCGCCAGTGCTCCCGCAGGATCGGCTCACCCGCCCCCACCACCAGGCGACGGAACGCGAACGCCACCACGGCCACGTCATCGAGCTGACCGATCACCGGGATGACGTTCGTCAGCCGGTTCTTCGGCGACACCAGGTAGGCCAGCGCGGCCCCGGCCTCCAGCTTCGCGGACTGCGGCACCCGCGGGTCGGCGACCACCCGGCGCAGCATCACGACCAGGTCGGGCAGGAACATCGTCACCTCACGGCCGAAGGCGCGCAGCGCGTCCTTGTCCACCGTGGCCATTGGCGTCCTCCTCGGGGCGGTACGGGCAGCCGGCGCGGGCACCGGCCGTCGGGGACGTCCCGGCGGCCGCCACCCGGCGACATCCTAGACACGACCGCCGACCAGCCCCGAAGGGTGATCAACGCCAACTGCCCGTGAGCTACCCCCCGGGAAGGCCGCGAACCCCCTCCAACCGGGCCCCCGGCACCTCAGCGCGAGTGGTCGCGGAAGCCCCGCCCGGTCTTGCGGCCCAGGTAGCCCGCCTTCACGAGGTGCTCGAGCAGCGGGGCCGGGGCATAGCCCGGCTCCCGGAACTCCAGGTACAACGTCCGCTGGATCGCCAGTGTGACGTCGAGCCCGACCACGTCCGCCAGCGCGAACGGGCCCATCGGATGGCCGCAGCCCACCGTCATCGCGGTGTCGATGTCGTCGACGGTGGCGTAGTGCGCCTCCAGCATCCGCACGGCGTCGTTGAGGTACGGGAAGAGGAGCGCGTTCACGATGAACCCGGCACGGTCCGCGCAGACCACCGGGTGCTTGCGGGCGGCCCGGCTGACCGCGAGCACCGTCGCGGTGACGTCGGGCGCGGTCAGCACCGTCGGCACGACCTCGATCAGCCGCATCGCGGGCGCCGGGTTGAACCAGTGCATTCCGACGACGTCGCGCGGACGGGTCGTCGCCGTGGCGCACTCGATCACCGGCAGGGACGACGTCGTGGTCGCGAGGACCGCCCCCGGCTTCATCACCTCGTCGAGCGCGGCGAACAGCGCCCGCTTCACCGAGAGCTCCTCGACGACCGCCTCGACGACGAGATCGCAGTCGGCGAGCGTGTCGAGGTCGGTCGTCCCCGTCACCCGGGCGAGCGTGGCGTCGCGCTCCTCGGCGGAGAGCCGGCCGCGCTGGACGCCGCGCTCCAGCGACTCCACCAGCCTCTTGCGGACGGCGGACACCTTGTCGTCGGAGCGCGCGCGGAACACCACGTCGAAGCCGGAGCGGGCGAGCACCTCGACGATGCCGCCGGCCATCGTCCCGGTGCCCACGACACCGACGGAGCGCACCGGCCTGGGCTCGACCCCGGCGACCGCGCTCGGGGCGGCCTCGTCGACGACGTGCGGCGAGTCGGCCTCCGCGTAGGTGTAGAAGCCCCGGCCGGTCTTGCGGCCCAGCATGCCGGCGGTGACGAGCTGCTTGAGCAGCGGCGCGGGAGCGTGCAGGTGATCGCGGGACTGGTGGTACATCGAGTCGAGGATCTCGTAGGCGGAGTCGAGCCCGATCAGGTCGAGCAGGGCCAGCGGGCCCATCGGGTGACCGCAGCCGAAGCGCATCGCCGCGTCGATGTCCTCGCGGGTCGCGTAGTGCGCCTCCAGCATCCGCACCGCGTTGTTCAGGTACCCGAACAGCAGCGCGTTGGCGATGAACCCGGCCCGGTCCCCCGCCCGGACCGCGATCTTCCCGACCCGGCCGACGAGATCCCGGACGTCGTCGAGGACGACAGGATCGGTGACGACCGTCCCGACCACCTCAACCAGTTCCATCACCGGCGCCGGGTTGAACCAGTGCGTGCCGAGCACTCTGGACGGCCGGTGGGTGCCGGCGGCGAGCTCGGTGACCGACAGCGAGCTGGTGTTGCTGGCGATGACCGTCTCGGCGGGGCAGATCTCGTCGAGGCGGGCGATGAGCTCCTGCTTGGCTTCCAGCCGCTCGTGGATGGCCTCGATGATCAGCGCGCAGTCCGCGACGGCGGTCAGGTCGATGCCGGTGCCGATCCGGCTGAGCAGTTCCGCGCGCTCGGCCGGAGTCAGCTTGCCGCGCTCCACCGCCCGCTGCGTGGAGTGCTCGAGATGGCCCCTGCCGCGGGCCAGCCCGGCCTCGTCCCGTTCGACGCCCACCACGTCGATGCCGGCCCGGGCCAGCACCTCCGCGATGCCGGCGCCCATGGTGCCGAGCCCGATGACCCCGATCCTCGTCAGCTCGCCGAGGGTGCTCTTCTGGCCCATGCCCAGCGCTCCTTCCTCCGGGTGGTCTTTCCCGTGGTCTGGCCGCCTGTCACCGCCGGGTGCTCGCCGGCGGTGCGCGGCGTCCGGCGCCGGTGTGGCGTCGGAGCCGGCATCGGCAGTGGGGCGCCCGCCCCGCGGGTGTCCGAATCCTCCCAGATTCTCGACTCATGAGCTTGTGATCGTGATGAAACCTGCCACGCAGAGTGCGGGGGCAAGATGCTACGCGCGCCGGCGCACGCCCCGCGACCGCAGGAGCGACCAACAGCCCACACAGGCCAACGGACAGCGGAATTCCACCCAGGAACGAACAGACCTCCACCCCGGGACAGGTCCGGAGCCCCGGTACGGATCACGGATCTCCGGGCCGGGCCGGGTCCGGAGCCCCGCCCCGTATCGCCGCCCGACCCCGCCCGGCCCAGGCAGAACCGAGATCCGGCGATGTGTGGCGGGCCAGCGAGTCCATGGACGCCCTGAGTCGCCACACATCGCCGGAACCGGGTGGAACCCGGCCCCGAGGGTGGGGTGAGGCGGGTCAGAAGAGGGTGGGGATGGAGGGTTCGAGGCCGCGTAGGGCGTCGTAGTCGACCACCGAGCAGGCGATGCCGCGGTCGGCGGCCAGCAGGCGGGCCTGCGGCGTGATCGACTGGGCGCACAGGATGCCTCGCACCGGGTGCGGAAGCGCCGGATCGTCATCCAGACGGGAGAGATAACGGGTGAGCTGCTCCACCCCGTCGATCTCACCCTTGCGTTTGATCTCCACGGCCACGGTGGAGCCGTCGGCGTCGCGGCAGAGCAGGTCGACCGGGCCGATACCGGTCTCGTACTCCCGGCGGACCAGCGTCAGGCCCTCGCGGACGGCGTCCGGCCGGTCGGCCAGCAGCACCTGCAGGTGCGCCTCCACGCCGTCCTTGCGCAGGCCGGGGTCGACACCGAGCTCGTGCGAGGAGTCGTGCAGGATCTGCTCGATCGAGATGACGAGCTGTTCCTCGGCCCTGTTGGTGACCCGCCAGACGCCCTCTTCCTCGGCGATGACACAGGGCGGGCTCATCCAGTTCAGCGGCTTGTAGGCACGTCCGTCGGCGTGGATGGAGACCGAGCCGTCGGCCTTCACCAGGAGCAGCCGGACGGCGCTGGGCAGGTGCGCCTTGAGCCGGCCGATGTAGTCGACGCTGCACCGAGCGATAACGAGCCGCATGTCGCGACCGTACCGTGCCCGGTCACCCGGCCCCCGCGCCGGGCCGGCCGGCCCGGCTCACCGGTCCCGTCGGGCGCCCTCGCGTCGGGCGCCGTCGGGCCGGGCGCCGCTCACCTCAGCGGGACCTGGTGCCCGCGTTCCGCAGGACGAGGTCGTCGAGCAGTCGGCGGCGGCCCGCGTAGCGGGTGGTGAGCCGCTGGGCGTCCTCGGCGGGGAGCCGCCCGAGGCGGCGGGGGTCGGAGTTGTCGGCCATGTCGGCCCGCTTGACGACGACGGCGATCCGGTCGACGGCGACCCGGGCCAGGTAGGCCTCCTGCGGCTCGCCCGCGCGGTGGGAGAGCGCGTCCACCGCCGCGACCACCGCCTCCGGGTACCCGGAGGCGGTGAGGTCGTCGAGCGTGACGTCGCTGTCCTCGACCACGTCGTGCAGGATCGCGGCCATCTGCGCGAGGGCCCGGTCCACCCCGGCGGCGGGGGCCGTGCGGCCCACCGTGTCCATCACCCGCAGCGGATGCCCGATGTACTCGTCACCCGCCTTGTCGAGCTGACCGGTGTGGGCCCGGGCCGCCAGCGCCACCGCGTCCGCCAGCGACGGTCGCGGCGGGGGCGGCGGCTGGGGGGCGGGGGCCGGTTCAGGCACTCGCCAGACCGTTTGAGGTGCGCACGATGTCCACGATGCCACGCATGATGTCGGTCAGCCCGTAGTCCTTCGGTGTGAACACCGCCGCGACACCCAGCGTCGCCAGTCGTTCCGCGTCCGCGGGCGGAATGATCCCACCGACCACGACCGGAACATCCCCGAGACCGGCCGCCCGCAGCCCGTCCAGCACCTCCGGCACCAGGTTCATGTGCGAACCGGACAGCACCGACAACCCGACCACGTGAACGTCCTCCTCCACCGCCGCCGCGACGATCTGCGCCGGAGTCAGCCGGATCCCCTGATAGACCACCTCGAAACCCACATCACGGGCCCGGACCGCGATCTGCTCGGCACCGTTGGAATGCCCGTCCAACCCCGGCTTACCAACCAGCAGCCGCGGCCGACGCCCCAACTCACCCGCGGTCGCGTTCACCAGGTCACGCACCTCACCCAGCCCGGCCCCCGCCGCCGCGGCCGACGGCGCGCCGGACACCCCGGTCGGCGCCCGGTACTCACCGAACACCTCCCGCAGCACCCCCGCCCACTCCCCCGTCGTCACCCCGGCCCGCGCACACGCCAACGTGGCCGGCACCAGATTCGCATCCGTCTTCGCCGCCTCCCGCAACCCCAACAACGCCTCATCCACCACCGAGGCGTTTCGGGCGGCCCGCCACGCCGCGACCTGCGCCCGGGCCGCCTCCTCACCCGCCGGGTCCACCGTCTGCACCGCCGCGTCCAGATCCGCCAGCAACGGATTCGGCTCGGTCTCGGTGAACCGGTTCACCCCGACGACAACGTCCTCACCGGACTCGATCCGCGCCCGCCGCGTCGCCTGCGAGGCCACCAGCTGCGACTTCATGTAGCCGCTCTCCACCGCGGCGACCGCCCCACCCATCGCCTGCACCCGGTCGATCTCCTCCGTCGCCGCCGCGACCAGCTCCCCGACCCGGCGCTCGACCACCACCGAACCCTCGAACAGATCCGGGTACTCCAACAGATCCGTCTCATAGGCCAGGATCTGCTGGATCCGCAACGACCACTGCTGATCCCACGGACGAGGCAACCCCAACGCCTCGTTCCAGGCCGGCAGCTGCAACGCCCGGCACCGGGCATCCTTCGACAACGTCACCCCGAGCGCCTCCAACACGATCCGGATGACGTTGTTCTCCGGCTGCGCCTCGGTCAGCCCGAGCGAGTTCACCTGCACCCCGTAACGGAACCGGCGATGACGCGGATCGCTCACCCCGTACCGGGTCCGCAGCAGCTCGTCCCACAGGGCGACGAACGCCCGCATCTTGCACATCTCCTCGACGAACCGCACCCCCGCGTTCACGAAGAACGACATCCGGGCACACACCTCGCCCATCCGCTCCACCGGCACCTGACCCGACGCCACCACCGCGTCCAGCACCGCGATCACCGTGCACAGCGAGTACGCCAGCTCCTGCACCGGCGTCGCCCCCGCCTCCTGCAGGTGATAGCTGCAGATGTTGATCGGGTTCCAGCGCGGGATCTCCGTCACCGTGTACGCCACGACATCAGTGATCAGCCGCAGCGACGGGCCCGGCGGGAACACGTACGTCCCCCGCGACAGGTACTCCTTGATGATGTCGTTCTGCGTCGTCCCGGTCAGCGCCTCCGCCGCGACCCCCTGCTCCTCAGCCACCACCTGATACAGCGCCAGCAACCACATCGCCGTCGCGTTGATGGTCATCGACGTGTTCATCCGGTCCAACGGGATCTGATCGAACAACGCCCGCATGTCCCCCAGATGCGCGACCGGCACACCCACCTTGCCGACCTCACCACGCGCCAGCACATGATCCGGGTCGTACCCGGTCTGCGTCGGCAGGTCGAAAGCCACCGACAGACCCGTCTGACCCTTCGCCAGATTCCGCCGGTACAACGCATTGCTCTCCGCCGGACTCGAATGCCCCGCGTAGGTCCGCACGATCCACGGTCGGTCACGTTCCGGCCTGGCCAGATCCGTCATCGCCGCCTCCTAGCGCTCCGTGCGACGCCCGGGAACCGGCGGCCGGACGAACGCCCGCCGCGCGCGGACCCGCGGGCACGGGTCGGGCGCACGGACCTCGGACACCTCCGACGCCGAGCCGGGACAGGGATCGATGGTCGCCGGTCCTCGCGAGATCCGGCGACGGCAGCAGCGTAGCCGCCGGGGCCGGTCCGGCGCCCCCGGTGTGAAGGGCCCGGGCCGACCGAGGTTCCCTACGGAGAGTCACCCCAACGGGGCGGGCGCCGGAGGGTTCGCGGGGGGCCTCGGAACGGCCTCAGGTGGCGGAGCAGGCTCCCGGACCCCAGATGTTCTTCAGATCGACGGGGATCAGATCGCAGGCCGTGGGACCGCGGCCGACCAGCTTCCACGGGCTGTTGCCCACCCGCTTCCACACGTGCGGGTCCGGGGCGTCGGCCGCCGAGACCCCACGGATCTCGGTCATCCCGACCGCCCAGAACTCGTCGTGTTCCTTGTCGACGCCCTCGACGGCGCCGTAGAACAACATCCCGTTGGGAATCGTGACGTCCGACGCGACCGGGGTGGCGGCACCGGTCTTCTTGCGCACCTCGTAGGCGGCGAGCCACATCAGCGGCTGGCGCAGGGTCGTGGGCTCGTTTCCCTTGAGCGTCAGGGTCCGCGCCCGGCCGGCGACCCGGCTGGTCTCCCAGGGGACGGCGGGCAGCGGCGGGCTGACGATCTCGTTGTCGGGCTGCTCGACGGCCACGGCGTCCGGCGCCGCGGGGTCATCCGAGGCCCAGACGAGCCCGAGGCCGACCCCGAGCAGGACGGCGACCACGAAGGAGGCGGCCACGAGGAGCGGCCGCCGCTGCTGGGTCCAGGCCGCGGCCCCCGGCCGGGCCGCCCGACCACCGGCTGGGTCCACCCCCGCGGGCACCTCCACGTCCAGCATGTCTGTGTCTTACCTCCACCATGCCACGACCCGGCCCGATTATCGGGAAAGCATGCCCTATGCCGGCTCGGCGCCCGCCAACGGGGACTTGCTGATCACTCAGCGTCCACGCACGGTCGTCGCCAGTGACGAAACTCACGGGGCGCCGCCGCGCCCCCGGCGCCGCCCGTCCCGGCCGCGGCGACGAGCCGGTCGGGCGCGATCTGGACCCGCAGCAGCCGTCCGAGGCGATCGACCGCGAGCAGACGTCCGAGGGCGGCGGAGGGGTCGACCAGGACGAGCGTGCGACCGAGGGCCCGGGCCCGGCGGGCGCCGCCGAGCAGCACCCCGACCCCCGCGTGGTCGCCCAGCTCCAGCCCGCCGACGTCGACGCGCAGCGGCCCGCGCCCGGCGTCGATCGCGCCGTGCAGCAGGGTCCGAAGCTCTCCGACGGACCGGACGTCCACCGTCCCCGTCAGTCGAAGGGTCTGGTCCGTGCCCTGGCCGGGACAGTCCGGCTCCACCGCCCGCACCGTCGACGACTCGCCCATCGCGGCCTCCGATTCCCCATGCACCGGCGGGCCGAGACTGTCGCGTCGGGCCCGCCGTTGGGCACCTGCACCCGCGCCCGGCTCGCCGCACGCGGCGGGACGGATCCCGCGGACGGCCGGTCGCAGTGGGGGGCTACTCGGAACCCGCCCACGACGATGATCTCACCAATCTCTCCCATATGTTCCATTTGACCGGTGTAACGACCCAGCTCAGGCCCAAAGACCCGTCCGGACGCCGGTGTCGATGCGACGATGGGCCCGGCGGGAGACGAGCCCTGGACCTGGGCACCTAGGGCCCATGGACGCCCCGCGACAGACCGGACGGACCCAAGGGGTGATCGTGGAGACCACCGCTCTCGGCTTCCTCTATGGACCCACCCTCGTCCTGATCGCCGTCGGCGTGCTAGTCGCCGTCTGCCGGCTGACCTCGACGCCGGACGCGCCGACCGACCACGACACCGGCGCGGACGGCGGCTCGGACGGTGATGCCGGCCAGCCGGGTGGCGGCCGGCGCGGGGACGACTTCGGCCTGCTGGTGGCCGTCGCCACCGTGCCGAGCGAGCAGGCCGAGCGGCTACGGGCGACCCTAACCGGCAGCGGCGTACGCGCCACCCTGGCGCCCGCCCGGCCGGTACCCGCCCCGCTGAGCCCACACGGCGACCTGCTGTACCTGGCCGGAGAGCTTCAGCACGTGCTCGTCTTCACCGCCGACCTGCCGCGAGCCGTGCGCGCCCTCTCCCGGCGCCGCCGCGAGCCCCCCGACGACACCTGACCCGCCCACGACGAGCCGTCCTCCGCGGGCGCGGCGGACGGCTCAGGCCGCGGCCGCCGAGGAGGGCTCGCGGCGGATCTCCGCGCCGAGCGCGGTGAGGTTCTCCACGAAGTGGGCGTAGCCGCGGTCGATGTGGTGGACGTCGCGGACCTCGGTCGTGCCCTCGGCCACCAGGCCGGCCAGCACCAGGGCCGCGCCGGCGCGGACGTCCGAGGCGAGCACGGAGGCGCCGGTCAGCCGCGGGGTGGGCCGGACGACCACGTGATGGCCGTCGGTGCGCAGGTCGGCGCCGAGCGCGTGCAGCTCCCGGCAGAACACGAACCTGCTGTCGAAGACGTTCTCCGTGATCAGCGAGATTCCCTCGCTGATCGCCTCCAGCGCGATCACCTGCGGCAGGAGGTCGGTCGGGAAGCCCGGGTAGGGCAGCGTGACGACGTCGATCGAGCGCGGCCGCCCGCTCGCGCTCACCCGGAAGCCGTCCTCGAGCAGCTCGACGGCGGCCCCCGCGCCCGCGAGCTTCTCCAGCACGATCCCGAGATGCTCGGCCCGGCCGTGCCGGATGGTCACGTCACCACCGGTCATCAGCGCGCCGATCGCCCAGGTGCCCGCGACGATCCGGTCCGGGACGGTGCGGTGCAGCACCGGCCGCAGCCCCTCCACCCCCTCGATGAGGAGCGTGGCCGTGCCCGCGCCGTCGATCCGGGCGCCCATCGCCGTGAGCAGCGCGCACAGGTCGGCGATCTCCGGCTCCTGAGCGGCGTTGTCGATCACGGTCGTGCCCTTGGCGAGCACCCCGGCCATCAGCAGGTTCTCGGTGGCCCCGACGCTCGGGAAGTCCAGCCAGATCGACGCGCCCTGCAGCCGCCCGGAGCAGCGGGCCACCAGCACCCCGGCCTCGACGTCCACCACGGCACCGAGCTTCGTCAGACCGTTCATGTGGATGTCGAGCGCGCGCGAGCCGATCGCGTCGCCGCCGGGCAGCGCCACCCGGGCCTCACCGCGGCGGGCGACGAGCGGCCCCAGGATGGCCACCGACGCCCGGATCCGGCGGACCAGTTCGGCATCCGCGGTGCCGTCGACCACCTCGGGGATGTCGATGACGATCCGACCCCCGGCCCGGTCACGCTCCGCCCCGGCCCCGAGGCCACGCAGGACGTCGGCCATCACCGAGACGTCAAGGATGTCGGGTACCGCGTCCAACGTGGTGCGGCCGGGCGCGAGCAGGCTCGCCGCCATCAGCTTCAGCACCGAGTTCTTCGCGCCCGGAACGGCGACCTCGCCGACCAGCCTGGTCCCGCCTGTCACGACGAAGCACTCCACGGGCTCCGATGCTAGGTGCTCCGCTGAAGATCTTCAGCGCGGCCTCGGCAAACAGCGCGCCCCGGCCACAACCGGACACCAACGAACACCTCCGGAGACCACCGACATCCATCCGCCGATCTGACCGCCCCAGCACCACCAGACCGTCATCTATCGGACATATTGCCTGAAAGTCGGGGGTAGCCTGCTCGCCCTTTGGCATCCTCCTCGCCCTCTCGGACCAGATTCCGCCAAAAACGCCCCCGAATCGGCGAGAGAGAAAGCAAACGGCGAGTAGCCGAGTACCAGAGCGGAACTCTGACCCAGGCCGCGACGGGACGCCGTCCGCGGGACGGGCGGATCCGCGCCAGGTGGGGCTCGTGCATGCCGTGATCTGAAAGGTGTTCCGGGGCGTCTGCCGGGCGGCGCCCATACAGTGGCGCCATGGCGGTGCACCTGACCCGGATCTACACCCGTACCGGCGACGACGGAACGACGGCGCTGGGTGACATGTCACGGGTGGCGAAGACCTCGCCGCGGCTGGCCGCCTACGCCGACGTGGACGAGACGAACGCGGCGATCGGGGTGGCGCTGGCGCTGGGCGAGCTGGGCCCGGATGTCCGCGAGACGCTCGGCCAGGTGCAGAACGACCTGTTCGACGTGGGCGCCGACCTGTGCACCCCGGTGGTCGCCGAGCCGAAGTACCCGCCGCTGCGGATCACCGAAAGCTATGTGGACCGCCTTGAGCGGGCCTGTGACCACTACAACGAGAACCTGGCGAAGCTGAGCTCGTTCATCCTGCCCGGTGGCACCCGGGGGGCGGCGCTGCTGCACGTGGCGCGCACGGTGGCACGCCGGGCCGAGCGGGGCTGCTGGGCGCTGGTCGAGGCGGAGCCGGAGGCGACGGGGCCGTTGCCCGCCCGCTACCTGAACCGCCTGTCCGACCTGTTGTTCATCCTGTCCCGGGTGGCGAACCCGGACGGGGACGTCCTGTGGAAGCCGGGCGCCGGCGGCTGACCCGCCGGCAGTCTCTGGCCGGCGGCCTCCGGGGCGGCGCCGTCTCGGCTTCGGCGCCGACAGGTGTCAGCGCCGAAGCCGGGGTGTTCCGGCGAACCGGTGTTCCGGCGAACCGCGTCAGGCGATCGTCGCGCTTTCGGCGAGGATGCTGACGCCCTCCTTGGTGACGGAGACGAAGCCCCCGTCGACGGCGGCCGAGATCTCCTGGCCGCCGACCTTCACCCGCACGGTCTGGTCGCGCACGAGCACGGCCAGCATGGGGATGTGCCCCGGCAGGACACCGATGTCGCCGTCGACGGTCCGGGCGACGACCATGTCGGCGTCGCCGGACCACACCTCCTGCTCGGGCGAGACGATCGCCACCCGCATCGGCATTACAGGTTCTCCGCGTTCTTCTCGGCGTCCTCGATCCCGCCGCACATGAAGAACGCCTGCTCGGGCAGGTGGTCGTAGTCACCCTGGGTGAGCCGGCGGAACGAGTCGATCGTCTCGTCGAGCGGGACGAACTTGCCGGGGATGCCGGTGAACTGCTCGGCGACGAAGAACGGCTGGGACAGGAACCGCTGGATCCGACGGGCCCGGTTGACGAGGATCTTGTCCTCTTCGGAGAGCTCGTCGATGCCGAGGATGGCGATGATGTCCTGCAGGTCCTTGTAGCGCTGCAGGATCCGCTGCACCTCGCGGGCGGTGTCGTAGTGCTCCTGCCCGATGTACCGCGCGTCGAGGATCCGGGAGTTCGAGTCCAGCGGGCTGACGGCCGGGTAGATGCCCAGGTCGGAGATCGACCGGTCGAGCACCGTGTTGGCGTCGAGGTGGGTGAACGTCGTCGCCGGGGCCGGGTCGGTCAGGTCGTCCGCGGGCACGTAGATCGCCTGCAGCGAGGTGATCGAGTGACCGCGGGTCGAGGTGATCCGCTCCTGCAGGGCGCCCATCTCGTCGGCCAGGGTCGGCTGGTAGCCGACGGCGCTGGGCATCCGGCCGAGCAGCGTCGATACCTCGGAGCCGGCCTGGGTGAACCGGAAGATGTTGTCGATGAACAGGAGCACGTCCTGCTTCTGGACGTCCCGGAAGTACTCGGCCATGGTGAGCGCGCCGAGGGCGACCCGGAGCCGGGTGCCGGGCGGCTCGTCCATCTGGCCGAACACGAGGGCGGTGTCCTCGATGACGCCGGCCTCGGTCATCTCCAGGAACAGGTCGTTGCCCTCACGGGTGCGCTCGCCGACTCCGGCGAACACCGACACGCCACCGAACTCCTTGGCGACCCGGCGGATCATCTCCTGGATGATGACGGTCTTGCCGACGCCGGCGCCGCCCATCAGACCGATCTTGCCGCCGCGCACGTACGGGGCGAGCAGGTCGATGACCTTGATGCCGGTGGTGAACATCTCCGTCTTCGACTCGAGCTGGTCGAAGGCCGGCGCCGAGCGGTGGATCGGCCAGTAGGTCTCCGCGTCGACCTTGTCGACGTCGAGCGGGTTGCCGAGGACGTTGAAGACGTGGCCCTTGGTGGCGTTCCCGACCGGGACGGAGATCGGCGCGCCGGTGTCGCGGACCGGCGCGCCCCGCACGAGGCCGTCGGTCTGCTGCATCGAGATGGCGCGGATGGTGTTGTCGCCGATGTGCTGGGCGACCTCGAGCGTGAGGACCGCGGTCTCGCCGTCGATCGTGCGGTCGACGTGCAGCGCGGTGTAGATCTCGGGAAGCTCGTCGGGGGCGAACTCGACGTCGACGACCGGTCCGATGACTCGGGCGACTCGGCCGATCCCCGGAGTCCGGCCCTCCGCCGTGGTCGGCGAGCTGGTGGTGACGGTCAT
Source organism: Parafrankia discariae (assembly GCF_000373365.1). NCBI lineage: Bacteria > Bacillati > Actinomycetota > Actinomycetes > Frankiales > Frankiaceae > Parafrankia > Parafrankia discariae. Next base: position 406,774 of record NZ_KB891208.1, on the reverse strand, counting down.
GGCGTCCTCGGTTTCACTGTCGTTGCCCGCCGCCGCGGGCTTCGGCTTGACGTTCGTCGGTGTCGACGCCGGCAGCGGAGTCGATGCCGGCTATGAGGCCAGTGTCCACACCGGTCCGCCCGCCGCCTAGTGCGTCGGCCCGCCGCGGTGCACGCCGGGGCAGGGGTGGCCGGAAGATCACAGGTCTCCTACGCGCCGGACGCCAGGGCGTTGGCGCCACCCACGATCTCGGAGATCTCCTGGGTGATGGCGTCCTGGCGGGCCCGGTTGGCCGCGCGGGTGTAGGTCTTGATGAGGTCCTCGGCGTTGTCCGTCGCCGACTTCATCGCGCGCTGGCGGGCCGCCGACTCGGACGCCGCCGACTCCAGCAGCGCCGCGTAGAGCCGGCTCTCGACGTACCGCGGGAGCAGCGCGTCGAGGACGGCCTCGGCCGACGGCTCGAACTCGTAGTTCGGCAGCGGCCCGCCGGCCGGCGGCTCGTCGTGCTCACGCAGCACCATCGGGAGCAGCCGGTGCGCCACCGCGGTCTGCGTCATGGCGCTGAGGTACTCGGTGAAGACGAGGTGGATCTCGTCGACGCCGCCTTCCTCGGTGGGCGTGGTGAAGGCGGTGATGAGGGCGTCCGCCACCGACTTCGCGTCGGTGTAGCTCGGCTGCTCGGAGAAGCCGGTGTACTCACCGGCCATCTTCCGGCCGCGGAAGCGGTAGTACGTCCCCGCCTTGCGGCCGACCGCGTAGAGCAGCGGCTCCTTGCCCTCCTCCCGCAGCAGCTCGACCAGCTCCCCGGCGCGCTTGAGCGAGTTGGAGCTGTAGCCGCCGGCGAGGCCGCGGTCGCTGGTGATCACGACCACGGCCGCACGGGTCGGCTCCGGGCGCTCGGTGGTGAGCGGATGGGCGATCGTCGTCTGCGACGCCACGGCACTGATCACTCGCGTGATCTCCTCCGCGTACGGCCGGGACGCGGCGACCCGCGCCCTGGCCTTGGCGATCCGCGAGGCGGCGATCAGCTCCATCGCCTTGGTGATCTTCTTGGTCGACTGGACCGTCCGGATGCGCCGCCGGTACTCGCGAAGCTGGCCCGCCATGGGTCAGTGACCCTTGGTCTCGTTGGCCGGCTTGCGGTGGTGGACGGCGATCTCCTCACGCTCCACCGCGGACGGGTCGAGCGCCTCGGGGGCGGCCTCGTTGACGAGCGGCGAGCCGCTCGACAGCGTGAACTGCTCCTTGAACTCGGCGATCGCCGACTCCAGTGAGGCGATGACGTCGTCACCGAGCTTGCCGGTGTTCACGATGGTGTCGAAGATCGCGCCGTGAGTCCGACCGACGAAGTCGAGGAACTCGGCCTCGAAGCGGCGGATGTCCTCCACCGGCACGTCGTCGAGCTTGCCGGTGGTGCCGGCCCAGAGGGACACGACCTGGCGCTCGACGGAGAACGGCTTGTTCTGGGGCTGCTTGAGCAGCTCCACCAGCCGGGCGCCGCGGGCGAGCTGGTCGCGGGAGGCCTTGTCCAGGTCGGAGCCGAAGGCCGAGAAGGCCTCCAGCTCGCGGTACTGGGCGAGGTCGAGGCGCAGGCGGCCGGCGACGGACTTCATCGCCTTGACCTGCGCGCTGCCGCCCACCCGGGAGACCGAGGTGCCGACGTTGATCGCCGGCCGGACGCCCTGGTTGAACAGGTCCGACTCCAGGAAGATCTGGCCGTCGGTGATCGAGATGACGTTCGTCGGAATGTAGGCCGAGATGTCGCTGGCCTTCGTCTCGATGATCGGCAGCCCGGTCAGCGACCCGCCCCCGAGCTCGTCGGAGAGCTTCGCGCAGCGCTCCAGCAGACGGGAGTGCAAGTAGAAGACGTCGCCCGGGTAGGCCTCACGGCCCGGCGGGCGGCGCAGCAGCAGCGAGATCGCGCGGTACGCCTCGGCCTGCTTGGAGAGGTCGTCGAAGACCACCAGCGAGTGCTGGCCGTTGTACATCCAGTACTGCCCGATCGCCGAGCCGGTGTACGGGGCGATGTACTTGAAGCCCGCCGGCTGGTCGGCCGGAGCCGCGACGATCGTGGTGTAGGCCAGCGCGCCGGCCTCCTCGAGGGTGTTCACCACCTCGCGGATGGTCGTCTTCTTCTGGCCGATGGCCACGTAGACGCACTTGACCTGCTTGCTCGGGTCACCGCTCGCCCAGTTGTCACGCTGGTTGATGATCGCGTCGATCGCGACGGTGGTCTTCCCGGTCTGCCGGTCGCCGATGATCAGCTGACGCTGACCCCGGCCGATGGCGGTCATCGCGTCGATGGCCTTGATGCCGGTCTGCAGCGGCTCCTTGACGGGCTGGCGCTGCACGACCGACGGGGCCTGCAGCTCGAGCGCCCGGGTGCCGGCCGCGGCGATGTCGCCGAGGCCGTCGATCGGACGTCCGAGCGGGTCGACGACCCGGCCGAGGAAGCCGTCGCCCACCGGGACGGCGAGGATCTCGCCGGTCCGGCGGACCTCCTGGCCCTCCTCGATGTGCTCGGCGTCGCCGAGGATGACGCAGCCGATCTCGCCGACCTCGAGGTTGAGGGCCAGCCCCAGCACGCCGCCGGAGAACTCCAGCAGCTCGTTGGTCATGGTGTGCGGAAGGCCCTCGACCCGCGCGATCCCGTCACCGGTCACGACGACGCGGCCGACCTCCTCCCGGTCACCGGAGGTGGCCTGGAAGGAGTCGACGTACTCCCGGAGGGCGTCGCGGATCTCCTCCGGCCGGATGGACAGCTCAGTCATCGCGTTGGTCCTTCATGGCTGGCGTGGATCTGGTCATCGGTCGTCACTGCCGGTCCGGCGGTCGGTACCGGCTTCAGCTCGCCCATCGTGCTCCGCGGCCTAACGGGTCAGCCCACGGCGGGCTGCCGCGAGACGGCGCAGGACGGTGCCGTCCACGACCTCGTCACCGACCCGCACGGCGACGCCGCCCAGGACGGTGGGATCGAGATCGATCTGGAGCTGGATCTGCCGGCCGAAGAAGCGGCTGATCGCCGCCTTCAGCCGGGCGGTCTGGTCGGCGTCGAGCACCGTGGCGGTGCGGACGACGGCGACCACCCGGCCGCGGCGGGCCGCCGCGATCCGGCTCAGCTGCTCCAGGCGCCGCTCGATGTCACCCCGCTCGCGGTCGGCGACCGCCTGCTGGGCCAGCCGGAGGGTCACCGGCTGGGCACGGCCGGACAGCAGCCGCTGCACCAGCCCCGCCTTCGCGGACGCCGGCGCCGCCGGGTCGGTGAGCGCGAGGGAGAGCTGCGGGTTCTGGCCGAGGATCCGCCCGAACCGGAACAGCTCGTCCTCGACCTCGTCGAGGACGTCGGCCGCCTCCGCCTCCGCGAGGGTCGCCTCGACGGCGAGCTCCTCGAGCGCGTGCCGGAGGTCGATCGGCCGCGACCAGCGACCGGCGACGGCCGCCGAGACGACGGCGAGCGCCCCCTGGCTGATCTGCGTACCGAGCAGACGGCCGGCGAGGCCCGTCCGCGACTGGGGCGGCGCGCCCGGGTCGGTGAGGGCGCGCCGAACTGTCGGCTCGCCCCCGATGAGCGTGGCGACCGCGCTGAGGTCGCCGGCGAGCCGGCGGACCTCAGGCGCGACCGAACCGGCGGTTGCGCCGATCGGCACCGCCGTCACCTGGTCGAGGACCGACCTGGCGGCGGCGAGCGACTGCCGGCTGGCTCCCTCCACCGTCAGACTCCCGGCCCGGCCGGGACGGCGTCGGACCGCGGAGCCTCGTCGAGACCCGCGATGAAGTCGTCGACGAGCTGCCGCTGGCGGGTGTCGTTCTCCAGCTCGCGGCCGACGATCCGGGTCGCGAGCTCGAGCGCGATCTCACCGATCTCGCGACGCACGGAGGCCACAACCTGGGCACGTTCCGCCACCAGTGCCGCGTCCGCCCGCTCGCGGATCTCGGCGACCTCCTGCTGCGCCTGCGTGCGCAGTTCCTCGACGATCTGCCGACCCTGCGCCTGGGCGTCCTCGCGGATGCGAGCCGCCTCGGAGCGGGCTTCGGCGAGCTGGGAACGGTACTGCTCGAGCAGGGCCTTCGCCTCGCGCTGCGCCTGTTCGGCGCGGTTGAGACCACCTTCGATACGTTCGGCCCGCTCGGCGTAGGTCTTACGAATCTGCGGGTAGATCTTCCAGAAGAAGAATCCGACGAGAAGACCGAAGGCCAACAGGCCGACGATCAGCTCGGCGAGCGGCGGCACAAGGACGCTGTCCTCGTGTGCCGCACCTTCTTCGGCGGCGGCTAGAACTAGATTCTGCAGCACAAGGCGCCCCGGATCAGGTGAAGACGAACGGCACGACGAAGCCGATGAGGGCGAGCGCCTCGACGACGGCGAAGCCGATCAGCATGTAACGGAAGGCCACCTGCTCGGCCTCGGGCTGGCGGGCGATGGCCTGGATACCCAGACCGAAGATGATGCCGACGCCGATGCCGGGGCCGAGGGTGGCGATGCCGTAGGCCACCGTCCCGATGTTGCCGCTGATCGCGTCATCAGCGGCGAGCAACGTGGACGCGGTAAGAGACATCGTAGGGATCCGTCCTTCTGTGGTCGGTGCACCGGGGATCTCCCACGGTGCGCGTGGGTCGATTCAGGTTCAGGCCCGCGCCACCGCGCCAGCGGCGGAGGTGACCGGCGCACTCGTTTCGTGGCCGTGGATCGGGGAGTGGTCCGCCGCGTGGTCTCCGCCGCCGTGCGAGGAGATCGCTCCGCCGATGTAGGCGGCTGTGAGGACCGTGAAGATGTAGGCCTGCAGCACGTCGATCATCAGCTCGAACAGCGTGAGAGCGATCGCCATCAGGCCGGAGACCAGCCCGAACACGAACTGGGGCTTCGGCAGCAGATAGTCGGCGCCCAGCGCGAACACCAGCAGCAGCATGTGGCCGGCGAACATGTTGGCGAACAGCCGGATGGCGAGGGTGGCGGGGCGGGCGATCATCGTCGAGACGAACTCGATCGGGGCCAGGATGACCTTCACGAACAGCGGTGCGGTCGGCGCCGGCACCAGCATGTCCTTGAAGTAGGTACCGGCCCCGTGCTCGCGGATACCGACGATGTTGAAGATGAACCAGCTCACCGCGGCCAGGATCATCGGCAGCGCGATCCGCGACGTCGTCGGGAACTGCGCGACCGGAATGACCGCCATGACGTTGGAGAGCAGGATGAAGCAGAAGAGAATTGTCAGGTACGGGGAGAACGTCCTGCCTCGCTCGCCGATGACGTTCTGAGCGATCTGGAGATCGACGAAGTCGTAGATCGACTCGCAGAAGTTCTGGAGCCCGCGTGGCACCAGCGTCGCCTTGCGGAACCCCAGCCAGAGGAAGCCGCCGACGAACAGCGCGACGAACAGAGTCAGCGCGGACCACTTGTTGAAGTAGAAGTCGATCGGGCCCAGGTCGAACTCGAACCAGCTCTTCGGCTTGAAGACATCGGGAGTCGGCCCGTGGAAGCCCTCATCGGCCGCCAAGAGCACCGATCCGCTCGGCACTTCCGATACCTCCAAGATCATTCATGCTGACAAAGTTCGCGATCCCCCCGGGGTCGGATCGACCTCACCCTATACGGGATGGGCCGCCGCTCCGGGCAATCGAAGACGCGCGGATGACCGTCGGACGCAACCCGCTCACAGCCCCGGCGGCAAGGGACACACTGTCCCGGACCCGGCGCGTCGACGCGGAGACGTCCTGTGCCGACAGCATCTTCACGACGCTCTTCGACAGGGCAGATGCTATCTGCCTGGGCGCCGGAGAGCACTGGTTGCAGGACTAAGATCTCCGACAGACAGTCGAACGTTCATCTTCCGTTGGGTTTTTGGACATGTTGTCACACTACGTCATCGACACACTGCCCTGAGCGTCGTCAGCGGCGGGCTCCGAACCGGTAGATGACCAGATAGAGCGACGCGATGATGCCGACGATGAGCCCGATCGGGAAGAACAGGGCGTCGAAGCCGGCGAGCCGGTCGATCCCCAGGCCGACCAACCCCCAGAAGCCGCCGCCGGCGACGAGCGTGCCGATGACGCCCCAGGCTTCGCCCGGCGGTGGATTCGGCGACGCGGCCGAGCCCGAGCTTAGTCTTTCCTCCCTTTCACTATTATCCTTTTTGCCCGAATCTCCACGATCGGGCCCGTTGGTGCCGTTCACCATCACGTTGTTCCTAATCCTGGCTCGCCACTGATCCGCTGATCCGCCGCCCCGCTGACCTGCTGATCCACTGGCCCGGCCGCCCCGCGACTCGTCCTCTCCGGTCCCGCGACGCCGGTCCCGCGGCCGGGCCGCCGGGTCCGGTCCCGCCGCCGATCATCGCGGTGGCGGCCGCCACCGGCTAGAGCTGCTCGCCGGGCTTACGCGGCGGGCGCGCGACCGCGGACGACGGATTCCCCCGGACGGGGCCGCCGGGGCGAGCCGCCCGCGACGGATCGAGCGGAGCGACGCGGGACGGATCGAAGGTCGCCGGATCATAGAACGGCACCCGCAGTCTCGTGGCGGCCCAGACCTCGGCGCCCACCCAGCACAGGGTCGCGGCCATGATCGACCAGGCGAAGCTGGGCAGGTCGATCGCCGTCGCGTCGCGCAACGCGACCAGAACGACTCCCAGGGTCGCGACCTTCGCCGCGTAGATCCCGAGCGCGGCCGGCAGCAGCATCGTGGTGGCGCCACGCCGGGCGACCGCGACCAGGGCGAGCTTGCCGAGCGCGAAGAACGCCGCCACCAGGCCGACCGCGAGGGCTCCACCGGCGATTCCGGCCGCGCCCCGAATGGCACCGGTCAACACAAGGACCACAACCAGCAGCCCCGCCATCGTGCACAAACCGGCGCGCAGCGCCGGGCGGGCCGCGGCGATCACGCGCGCCGGGCCGCGCGCTGGCCCGTCAGAAGAAGGGCGAGCAGCGCGAGCAGCCCCACGCCGACCGTGGCGGCGAGGATCGGCAACGGCGAGTCGGAGAAGGAGGCCGCCACTCCCCCGAAGCCAACGAGCGCGGCCCAGAAGTACATCAGCAGAACCGCCCTGACGTGGGAGTTGCCAATGGAAAGAATTCGATGATGCAGGTGCATCTTGTCCGCCGCGAACGGCGAGCGCCCCGCCTTCGTCCGCCGGACGACCGCGAGCCCGAGGTCGAGCACCGGGACGGCCAGCACCGCCAGCGGTATGGCCACCGGAATCAGCGACGGAAGCTGTTGGGAGGGTCCAGCGTAACCCCCGTACGCGACCTGGCCGGTCACCGAGATCATCGAGGCGGCCGACAGCAGCCCGATGAGCATCGAGCCGGAATCCCCCATGAACAGTCGGGCCGGGTTGAAGTTGTGCGGCAGGAAACCGACGCACACCCCGGCGGTGACCGCGGCGAGCAGCGCGGCCGGTGAGGCCCGGTAGAAGCCGTTGGTCACCGCGATCTGGTACGCGAAATAGAAGGTGGCGCTGGCCGCGATCGCGGCGACCCCGGCGGCCAGCCCGTCCAGGCCGTCGATGAAGTTCATCGCGTTGACCAGGATGAGCGTGGCGAAGATGGACAGCGGGACGGCCGTCTCCGGCCCGAAGCTGAGCGTGGTCTCGCTGTTCCGGTCGATCGCGAAGGACCACTGCACGCCGAGCAGGACCATCACGCCGGCGGCCGCCACCTGACCGGCGAGCTTGGTCAGCGAGTCCAGCTCCCAGCGGTCGTCGGCCGCTCCCAGCAGGCAGATCAGGGTGCCGGCGACCAGAACCGCCCGGGGCTCCGACCAGTCCTGGGAGACCACGGAGAGGAACGGCAGCCGGTCGGCCACCTCAAGGCCGGCGTAGAGCCCGGCCAGCATCGCCAGACCGCCGAGCCGCGGGGTCGGCGTCGCGTGCACGTCCCGGGCCCGGGGCCGGGCGACCGCCCCGACCCGGAAGGCGATCCAGCGGGCGATCGGCGTCGTGAGGAAGGTGACCGCCGCCGCCACCGCGAAGACGAGCAGATACTCGCGCATCCCTATCTCGGATAGGCCGGGTGGCGGTTGACCAGCACGGACACCGCGGCGGAGACGTCCGCCGCCGCGGCCGGGTCACGCACGGCCCGGGCGATCAGACCGGCGATCTCCTTCATGTCGCCCTCCCGCATGCCCTGCGTCGTCACCGCGGGAGTGCCCACCCGGATGCCGGAGGAGATCGCGGGCGGCTGCGGGTCGTACGGGATGGCGTTCTTGTTGAGCGTGATGCCCGCCGCGTCGCAGCGTGCCTCGGCGTCGCGGCCGGTCACGCCGAGCTCCCGCAGGTCGAGCAGAGTCAGGTGGGTGTCGGTGCCGCCGGCCACCGGGCGGATCCCCTCGGCCGCCAGCCCCTCGGCGAGGGCCTGCGCGTTCGCGATCACCTGGTGGGCGTAGGTGGCGTACTCGGGGGTCGCGGCCTCCCGGAGCGCCACCGCCTTCGCCGCGACGGCGTGCATCAGCGGACCGCCCTGGCTGAACGGGAACACCGCCCGGTCGATGCGGGCGGCCAGCTCCTCCCGGCAGAGGATCATGCCGCCGCGCGGGCCGCGCAGCACCTTGTGCGTGGTGAAACTGACGACGTCGGCGTGCGGCACCGGGCTCGGCAGCGCGCCGCCGGCGACCAGCCCGATGAAGTGCGCCGCGTCCACCATCAGCCAGGCGCCGACCTCGTCGGCGATCGAGCGGAACGCGGCGAAGTCGATGCGGCGGGGGTAGGCGGTCGCTCCACAGATGATCATCTTGGGTCGGTGCTGCAGTGCCAGCTCGCGGACCTGGTCGTAGTCGATCAGCTCGGTGTCCTCCCGGACCCCGTAGGCCACGACGTCGAACCAGCGCCCGGAGAAGTTCACCCGGCTGCCGTGCGTCAGGTGCCCGCCGTGCGGCAGCGACATCGCCAGCACGGTGTCCCCCGGCGTGAGCAGGGCGGCGTAGACGGCGAAGTTCGCCTGCGCGCCCGAGTGCGGCTGCAGGTTCGCGTGCTCGGCACCGAACAGCTCCCGGGCCCGCGCGATGCCGATCTCCTCGGCGCGGTCGACCACCTGGCACCCGCCGTAGTAGCGGTGCCCCGGGTAGCCCTCGGCGTACTTGTTCGACAGCGTCGAACCGAGCGCCGCGAGCACCGCCGGCGAGGTGAAGTTCTCGCTCGCGATGAGCTGGAGCCCGCCGCGCAGCCGCTCCAGCTCATCGACCACGACCGCGGCGATGTCCGGATCGGTGGCCTGAAGCTGGTCGAAGTCCGGGCCCCAGAACGGGGTACTCACGATGGCCCACCTCCCGCCGGCTCGCTGCCCAGGATATGACCGGCCGCCCCGGGCCCGCCCGTTGCCCACCGGCCCGCGCGGGGTCAGCGGGCGGCCGGTTCCCGCACGAGGGGCAGCACCGAACGCAGTGCCGCGAGATCGACCGCCCCCTCGCGGATCACCGTGGGCACCGGCCCCGTGCAGTCCACGATGGTCGACGCGGTGCCCACCGGCGTGGTCCCGCCGTCCAGGTAGACCGCGGCGGCACCACCGAGCTGCGCCACCGCGTCGACGGCACTCGTCGCCGGCGGACGTCCACTGATGTTGGCGCTGGAGACGGCCATCGGCCCCGTCCGGCCGAGCAGTTCGAGGGCCACCGGGTGCAGCGGCATGCGGACGGCGACCGTGCCCCGGGCGTCACCGAGATCCCAGCGCAGGGACGGCGCGTGGTTGACGACCAGGGTCAGCCCGCCGGGCCAGAACGCCCGGACGAGCTCCCGGACGTGCTCCGTGACCTGCTCGGCCAGGCCGTCGAGGGTGCGCCACGAGCCGACCAGCACCGGCACCGGCATGTCGCGCCCGCGGCCCTTCGCCGCGAGCAGCGCGGTGACGGCGTCCCGGTCGAAGGCGTCGGCGCCGATCCCGTAAAGGGTGTCGGTCGGCAGCACGACGAGCCGGCCCCGGCCGACCGCCGCGGTGGCGGCGTCCAGCCCGGCCTTGCGCTGCCCCTCGTCGGAGCAGTCGAAAACCTGCATCACACGTCCTCTCCGGCGCGGCGCTCTCCGGTGCCGAGCGACGGGCGCGGCGGGTTCCAGCGGGCGGTGACGAACCGGTCCCGCCCGGCGAGATCGGGATGATCCACGATTTCGGACCACGAACCAGCCCACCAGCCCTCGCTGGTAAGCAGCGCGGGCACCGCCTGGCCGTGCCCGTCCGCGTGTTCCATGACCAGTAAACCGCCCGGGCGCAGCAGGCCGGCGGCGGCGGCCACGACCGCGCGTGGCCCGTCCAGGCCGTCCGGCCCGCCCCACAGGGCCACCGGCGGGTCGTGCCGGCCGACCTCGGGCTCGACCCGCGCCCGCTCATGATCGGGAAGGTACGGCGGGTTGCTGATGACGACGTCGACCCGCCCCACGAGGTCGGCCAGGACCGTGCCGACCGGCTCCACCGGCTCCACCGGCTCGGCCGACGTGGCCGGCTCGGTGGCTGTCCGCGGGATGCCGACGTCGGCCCGGTGCACCCGCACCGGCAGGCCGGTGCGCTCGACGTTGCGGCGCAGCCAGGCCAGCGCCGACGGCTCCAGCTCCACCGCGTGCACCTCGGCGTTCGGCACCTCGTCGGCCACCGACAGGGCGATCGCCCCCGAACCCGCACAAAGATCAACACAAATTGGACGTCCAGACACCAGCGGCAGGCCCGCCCCGGGCGAGCGCAGGGCCGCGATCGCCCAGTCCGCCACCCACTCGGTCTCCGGGCGGGGGATGAACACCCCGGGGCCCACGGCGACGTCCAGCCGGCGGAAACCGGCGAGGCCGGTCAGGTGCTGCAGCGGGATCCGGGCCGCCCGCCGCTCGACCAGCGCGCGCAGCTCGCCGGCCGCGGCCGGTTCGACCCGGGTGACCAGCGCGAGCCGACCGCGGGGCACTCCGAGCACGTGCGCCGCCAGCTGCTCGGCGTCGCCGCGGGGACTGGCGACGCCGGCCGTGCCCAGCCGGGCCGTCGCGGCGGCCAGCTCGGCGGCCAGCGTGCCATCGGTGGCAGTGGTGCCATCGGTGGCAGTGGTGGCGCCGGCGGCAGTCGTGACGCCGGCGGCGGCCCGCGTCGGGGACGCGGCCGGGCTGGTCACGGTGTGGCCGCCATCCGGGATTCCAGGTCCGCCTCGGTCAGGGCCTCGATCACCGCGTCGAGGTCACCGTCCAGCACGGCCTCCAGGTTGTGCGCCTTGTAGCCGATGCGGTGGTCGCTGATCCGGTTCTCGGGGAAGTTGTAGGTTCGGACCTTCTCCGAGCGGTCGACCGTGCGCACCTGGCTCGCCCGCACCGCCGCCGCCGCCGACTCCGCCTTCTCCCGCGCCGCGGCGAGCAGCCGGGCCCGCAGGATGCGCATCGCCGACTCCTTGTTCTGGAGCTGGCTCTTCTCGTTCTGGCAGGAGACGACCACCCCGGTGGGCAGGTGCGTGATGCGCACCGCCGAGTCGGTGGTGTTGACGCTCTGGCCGCCCGGCCCGGACGAGCGGAACACGTCGATCCGCAGGTCGTTCGGGTCGACCTCGACGTCGACGTCGGCCGCCTCGGGCAGCACCAGCACGCCGGCCGCGGAGGTGTGGATGCGCCCCGCCGACTCGGTCACCGGCACCCGCTGCACCCGGTGCACGCCGCCCTCGAACCGCAGTCGACCGAAGACCCCCTGGCCGGGGGCCGCCGTCCCGCGGGACTTGACGGCCACGCTGACATCCCGGTAACCGCCGAGGTCGCTGGGGTTCGCGTCCAGGATCTGGGTGCGCCAGCCGCGCCGCTCGGCGTAGCGCAGGTACATCCGCAGCAGGTCGCCCGCGAACAGCGCGGACTCCTCACCGCCCGCGCCGGCCTTGACCTCGAGGATGGCGTCCCGGCTGTCGTCGGGGTCGACGGGCACCAGGTAGGCCCGCAGGCGGGCGGCGAGATCGGCCTGGCTCGCCTCGAGGGCCACGACCTCGTCACGGAACGACGGGTCCTGCTCGGCGAACTCGCGGGCGGTCTCCAGGTCACCCTCGACGCGCTCCAGCCGCTGCGCGAGGTCGACGGGGGTGGCGAGCTCGGCGTACCGACGCGTCAGCTCCCGGGCCCGCGCCGGATCGTTGTGGATGTCCGGATCCGCGAGCCGCTTCTCGATGTCGGCGTGCTCGGCGATCATGCCCGCGAGCGGGGAGGTCATCAGAGGTTCCTTCAGGTCGTCGGGACGCGAACGGCGCCCGCCCGGGGATCCGGGACGGGCGCCGAGGACGACCTACTTCGCGCCGCCGACCTTCTGGCCCGGCTGCCGGCGACCGAAGCGCCGCTCGAACTTCTCGACCCGACCACCGACGTCGAGGATCTTCTGCTTGCCGGTGTAGAACGGGTGGCACTGCGAGCAGACCTCGGCGCTGATGGCGCCGTTCTCCTTGGTCGACCGCGTGGTGAACGTGCTGCCGCACGTACAGGTCACCGTGGTCTCGTGGTACTGCGGGTGGATATCAGCCTTCATGATCCCTCTTTCGATGTGGCCGCCGGGTCGCCACCGCGGGAGCGGACGGCGTGAACCGGAGCCGGTTGTCGCCAGTGTGCCAGACCCGGTGACCCGGGCCGGACCAGCCAGCCGCCGACGACAACGCCGCCGCCGGGCCCTGGTGTTCCCGGGCCCGGCCGGGGCTGCCGCCGGACGGCGGTCAGTCCTGGGGCGGTGCCGTCTTCGCGATCTGCATCAGGAACTCGTAGTTCGTCCTGGTCTGCTTCAGCCGGTCGAGCAGGAGGTCGAGCGCCTGCTGCGGCTCCCGCGTGTGCAGCACCCGGCGGAGCTTGTGCATGATCGCAAGCTCGTCGGGGGCCAGCAGGATGTCCTCCTTGCGGGTACCGGAGGCGTCGACGTCCACCGCCGGGAAGACCCGCTTGTCGGCGATCTTCCGGTCCAGCTTGAGCTCGGCGTTGCCGGTGCCCTTGAACTCCTCGAAGATCACCGTGTCCATCGTCGAACCGGTCTCGACCAGCGCGGTCGCGATGATCGTCAGGGAGCCGCCGTTCTCGATGTTGCGCGCCGCGCCGAGGAACCGCTTCGGCGGGTAGAGCGCCGTCGAGTCGACACCACCGGACAGGATGCGCCCCGACGCCGGCGCCGCGAGGTTGTACGCGCGACCCAGCCGGGTGATCGAGTCCAGCAGGACGACCACGTCGTGGCCGAGCTCGACGAGCCGCTTGGCCCGCTCGATGGACAGCTCGGCGACGTTGGTGTGGTCGGCCGGCGGGCGGTCGAAGGTCGAGGCGACGACCTCGCCCTTCACCGACCGCTGCATGTCGGTGACCTCCTCGGGCCGCTCGTCGACGAGGACGACCATGAGGTGGCATTCCGGGTTGTTCGTGGTGATCGCGTTCGCGATGGACTGGAGCACCATCGTCTTGCCGGCCTTCGGCGGGCTCACGATGAGCGCGCGCTGGCCCTTGCCGATCGGCATCACCAGGTCGATGACCCGCGTGGTCATCATGTGCGGCTCGGTCTCCAGCCGCAGGCGGTCCTGCGGGTAGAGCGGGGTGAGCTTGTGGAACTCCGGCCGGCCGCGGGCCTCCTCCGGCTCCATCCCGTTGATCGTGTCCAGCCGCACCAGCGCGTTGTACTTGTCGCGGCGCTGCTCGCCCTCCTGGGGCGCGCGCACCACGCCGGTGATCGCGTCGCCGCGGCGCAGGCCGTTGCGACGGACCTGGGCGAGGCTCACGTACACGTCGGTCGGGCCGGTCAGGTAGCCGCTCGTGCGGACGAAGGCGTAGTTGTCCAGCACGTCGAGGATGCCGGCCACCGGCACGAGAACGTCGTCCTCGCGCACCGTCGGCTCGGGCTCGGTCGTGCCGCCCTGCCCGCCACGGCCACGGTTGCGACCACGCTCCCGGAACCGGCCACGGCGCCGGTTGCCGAACTCGTCCTCGTCCTGGGCGCTGCCACCCTGGGGTGACCGGTCGGCCGGCTGGGTGCGCTCGCCCGTCCTGGAACGGTCGGACCCGGTGCGGTCGGTGCGGTCGGTGCGGTCGCTTCGATCGCCCCGGTCGCGGTCGCCGGCCGGCTGCGAGCGGCCCTGGCGGTCACCGGAACGGTCCCGGTCACCACCGCTGCGGTCCCGGTCGCCACCGGAACGGTCCCGGTCACCGGCGCGGTCCCGGTCACCCGAGCGCTCGCGGCGGTCGTCACGACCCCGCGGGGCGGTCTCGGATCCGCTCGTCCCGGCGCGGCCGGAGACGGGCGCCGCGGCGGGCGCGGTCACCGTCGAGCCGTCCGCGGCAGCCGCGGCAGCCGCGGCGGCCGGCGGGCGAGCGGTGTCGTCGGACGACTCCGCACTCCCCGGACCGGTCGGCAGCGTCTGCTGCTCGCCCGCCGGGCTCGTGACGCCACGAGAGGCACCCCGCCGCCCGCGCACACGGGTCGGAGCCGACGCCGTCTCGGTGGCGGAACCGGAAGCCGAGCCGGAACCGGCCGGGACCGTCGCCTCGACGCCGGTGGAACCGTTCGTCTCCTGGACGGGAGCGGCCGAGCCGACCGCCGCCCGGGGAGCGGAGCTCACCGTGTCAGCGGCGGGAGCCGCCGCGGGCGGAGTGCCCTGCACGGCCGGGGCCGCGGAGGCCGGCCCGGAAGCCGGGCTGGAGGTCGGCGTCGACGCCGACGGCACCGATCTGGAGGCCACCTCACCGTTCTGGACGTTCTGGATCGCCGCGATCAGTTGGCCCTTGCGGAGCCTGCCGACCCCGGGAATACCCATCTGGGAAGCCATGGCCTGCAGCTCAGGCAGGAGCATCGCGGACAGACCGGTACCGGAACGCCGGCGCCGGGGGGCGGAGGACCCGTCAGGCCCGTCCGCGGGGACGTCGACCGACGCGGACCGGACGGCGTGGTTGCCGTTCGACCGGGTCGTGACGACGGTGTCTACGGACGTCGCGCCGGCCACGGCGGAACTGTCGACCGGCGAGGCAGGCGCCGCAGACTCACGTGCGCTGTCGGGCAGCACGTCGGTGGTGTCGCTCAAGGTTTTCCTTCCTGGAAGGAACCGGCTTCTCGGGCCGGGCGTAGCGTGTGAACTTTCTTCGCCTGCGCACATGCCGGATGAAGGAGATGTAGCGCCATTCGGACGGCGAGCAACGCGCCCATGAAAGGCGCTGACGGCCGACAGCCGCGAGCGAACCCGATTTCCCGCCGACGGGTGCCGGTACGCCAGCCGAGGCAACGGCGACGAGGTCTGAAGCACCGGGATCCCTGACCAGGACCGGCCACCGTGCGAGGCCAACCGCTGCGGTGAGACTCCACTACAGCTAGGCCACCACCGCGTACCAGATCAGGCTGGCGGGGCGAGCACGCGCCGCGGCGGCAGCGGGTGCAGTCATCAGACTATCCAGACGGAGACACCTCGGCAACAACCTAGGGGCCTCCGGACTTCCCGATGACACCACGAGGGACTCCCTGATGACAGCTTGGAGCCCTCCGCGGGGGTCCGCGCGACCCCTGGACCAGCATTCAGGCACGCAGCGGAGTATCCTCGTCACTCCGAGGATTCGACCGCCTCGACCCGGACACCCTCGGTGTCCACAGCCAGCGGCACCACCGAGAAACCCGGGGCGGCCACGCCGATCGCCGCCGCGGCCTGTCCTCCGCCGACCCCGAGCGCCACCACGGACGGCCCGGAACCCGACAGCGCCGCCGGGATTCCGGCCGCACGCAGCCGCCCGACCAGATCCGCGGAGGCGGGCAGGGCGGGAAGCCGGTACGGCTGGTGCATCCGGTCCTCGGTCGCGGCCAGCAGTAGCCGGGAACGCTCCGCACCGGTGCCGGCCGCCGGTTCCGCGCCGGACAGCGCGAGCGCGAGCAGCGCGGCGCGGCCGATGTTCACCGCGGCGTCGGCGTGCGGGACCCGCTCCGGGAGCGCCCCCCGGGCCTGCTGGGTCGACTGACGCCGCGACGGGACGAACACCACGGGCCGCAGCTCACCGAGCGGTGCCACCCGGAGGGACCGCGGCACATCGCCCTCGTACCAGGCGATGGTGAGGCCACCGAGCAGGGCCGCCGCGACGTTGTCCGGATGCCCCTCGACCGCGCTGGCTACCCGCAGCCGCCCGGCCGGCCCGAGTGGACCGCCGGCAAGAGCGTCGGCGGCTGTGACACCGGCCACAATCGCCGCGGCGGACGAGCCGAGGCCCCGCCCGTGCGGGATCCGGTTCACGCACCGCAGCGCGAGCCCGGGCTGCGCCCAGCCCAGCTCGTCGAAGGTGGCGCGGATCGCACGGACCACCAGATGCGCCTCGTCCGCGGGGACCGCGTCCGGGCCAACCACGTCGATGGCGAGCCCGGACGGCGTCAACCGCACGGACACCTCGTCGTACAGCGCGAGAGCCAGGCCCAGTGCGTCGAAACCCGGCCCCAGGTTGGCGCTGGTGGCCGGGACCCGCAGCCGGACCGCGCCCGGCGGCCGGCCCCCACCGGACCCCGCGGTGCTCACCGTCACGCTCGCCGACGCGCGGACGGTCGTGCTCGCCCGTGTGCTGACGGAGACGCTCGCCGACACGCCGGCCGCACCGCCGCCCGAGGCGCCGCCGGTACTGCCGGTACCGGCGGCGGCACTGGCCGCGCCGCCGGGGCCGGCACCGGCGGCGCGGCCGTCGGCGGTCGTCACAACCGCTGCAGGCCGAGAGCCTCGGCGGCGCCGGCCACGGTCGGCGGGATGGTCTCGGGCTTCGCCGCACCACTGATGGCCCAGTCCGGATCCTTCAGCCCGTTGCCGGTGACGGTGCAGACGACCCGCTGGCCCGGGCTCAGTCGGCCGTCGGCGTGCGTGGCGAGCAGCCCGGCGACGCTGGCGGCGCTGGACGGCTCGACGAACACGCCCTCGCGGTGCGCCAGCAGCCGGTAGGCGGCCAGGATCTGCCGGTCGTTGACCGCGTCGATCAGACCGCCGGAGGCGTCCCGCGCGTCGGTCGCGAACTCCCAGGAGGCCGGGTTACCGATGCGGATGGCCGTGGCGATGGTCTGCGGCGAGGTCACCACCTCGCCGCGCACGATCGGCGCCGCGCCGGCCGCCTGGAACCCGAACATGCGCGGCCGGCCGGACCGGATCCGGGTGTCCTCCTCGCCGTAGCCGCGCCAGTAGGCGGTGATGTTCCCCGCGTTCCCGACCGGCAGGCAGTGCACGTCGGGCGCGTGGCCGAGCGCCTCGACGATCTCGAAGGCGGCGGTCTTCTGCCCCTCCAGGCGGTGCGGATTGACCGAGTTCACCAGGGTGACCGGGAACTTGTCGGCCAGCTCGCGGGCGACCCGGAGGCAGTCGTCGAACGACCCCTCGACCTGGAGCAGGCGCGCGCCGTGCACCAGCGCCTGCGCGAGCTTGCCGAGAGCGATCTTGCCACTGGGAACCAGCACGGCACAGGTCAGCCCGGCCCGGGCGGCGTACGCCGCGGCCGAGGCCGAGGTGTTGCCGGTGGACGCGCAGATGACGGCCTGCGAGCCCTCCCCGACCGCCCGGCTGATCGCGACCGTCATCCCGCGGTCCTTGAACGAACCGGTGGGATTGGCGCCCTCCACCTTGAGATGAACATCACATCCGGTCAGTTCGGACAGATGGTCCGCGTGCAGCAGCGGGGTGCCGCCCTCCCGCAGAGTGATCACCGGCGTGTCGGCGGTGACGGGCAGCCGGTCCCGGTACTCCTCGATGATCCCCCGCCAGGCACGTGATCCGCGCTCCGGAGCACCGGTCGGGTCGCTCGAAACCGGCATCGACGACATCGTGGTCATGACTCAACTCCCTCGACCCGTACCACGCCCGACACCGCACGCACCCCGTCGAGGACCCGCAGATCCTCGACGGTCGTGGACAGCGCCGCATCCGCGGCCGGATGGGTGACCAGGACGAGGCTGGCGTCGTCGCCGCGGCCGTCCTGACGGACGCTTCTGATGGACACATCGTGCCGGGCGAACGCGCCGGCCACCGCGGCGAGTACCCCGGCCTTGTCCGTGACGTCCAGCTGCACGTGGTAGCTCGTGATCGTCGGGCCCATCGGCAGGATCGGCAGGGCCGCGTAGGCGGACTCACCCGGCCCCTGCCGACCCGCGACCCGGTTGCGGGCCACCGCGACCACATCACCGAGAACAGCCGAAGCGGTAGGCGCCCCGCCGGCGCCCCGGCCGTAGAACATGAGCTGCCCGGCGGCCTCGGCCTCGACGAAGACGGCGTTGAACGCCTCGCGCACCCCGGCCAGCGGATGCGAGCGCGGGATCATCGCCGGGTGGACCCGCACGCTCACCCCGGGCCGGTCACCGGCACGCTCGGCGATGGCCAGCGCCTTGATCGTGCACCCGAGCTCGCGGGCGCTGGCGATGTCGGCGGCGGTGACCGAGCCGATGCCCTCCCGGTGGACGTCGTCGATCGTCACCCGCGTGTGGAAGGCGAGCTGCGCGATGATCGCCGCCTTGGCCGCCGCGTCGAACCCGTCGATGTCGGCGGAGGGGTCGGCCTCGGCGTACCCGAGCTCGCCGGCCTCGGCCAGCGCCTCGGCGAACGAGGCCCCGGTCTCGTCCATCCGGGTCAGGATGTAGTTCGTCGTCCCGTTCACGATGCCCAGGACGCGGCGGATCCGGTCCCCGGCGAGGCTCTCGCGCAGCGGGCGCAGCAACGGGATCGCGCCCGCCACCGCCGCCTCGTAGTACAGGTCGACACCGGCGGCCGCCGCGGCGTCGTGCAGCGTGGAGCCGTGGCTGGCCAGCAGGGCCTTGTTCGCGCTGACCACCGACTTTCCCGACCGCAGCGCCGAGAGTAGCCAGCTCCGCACCGGCTCGATCCCACCGACGACCTCGATCACGATGTCAACGTCGTCGCGGGCGACCAGCGCGCCCGCGTCGGTGGTGAGCAGCCTCCGGTCCACGGCCGTGGACCGGATCCGGTCGGGATCGCGGACCGCGATCCCGACGATCTCCAGCGGCGCTCCCACCCGAGCGCCCAGATCCTCGGTGTGCGCCCCCAGCAGCCGCACCACCTCGGTTCCGACGACCCCGCAGCCGAGCATCGCGATCCTCATCGGGCGCTCGAAACCGCGCCCGCCGTCGATCGTCATTCGCCTCTCACATCCGTTCCGGCGCGCTGACACCCAGCAGCCGAAGGCCGTTGGCCAGGACGGTCCGGGTCGCCTCGGCCAGCAGCAGTCGAGCCGCGGTGATCGCCGTGGGCTCCTCGTCGCCCTGCGGGAGCACGCGACAGGAGTCGTAGAAGCGGTGGTACGTGCCGGCCAGCTCCTCCAGGTATCTCGCGACGCGGTGCGGCGCGCGCAGCTCCGCCGCCGACTCGACCACTCGGGGCAGCTCGCCGAGCACGCCCAGCAGGTCGACCTCCCGCGGATGGGTCAGCAGCGACACGTCGACCCCGTCGACGTCGAACGCCGGATCCGCGGAGGTCGCCAGGCCCAGGGCGGCCGCGTTCCGGATGAGCGAGCTGATCCGGGCGTGCGCGTACTGGACGTAGAACACCGGGTTGTCACTCGTCTGCCGCGCGATCGCGTCCAGGTCGAGGTCCAGGGCGGAGTCCATCGACGCGCGCACCAGCGAGTAGCGGGCCGCGTCGACCCCCACCGCGTCGACCAGGTCGTGCAGGGTCAAAAAGTTGCCGGCCCGCTTGGACATCTTCACCGCCACGCCGCCCCGCGACAGCGTCACCATCTGGCCGATGAGCACGTCGAGATTGTGGTCGGGGTCGTCGCCGAAACAGGCCGAGATCGCCTTCAGCCGGCCGACGTAGCCGTGGTGGTCGGCGCCGAGCAGGTAGCAGAGCCGGTCGAAGCCGCGGCGCCGCTTGTCCCGGTAGTAGGCCGCGTCGGCGCAGAAGTAGGTGGGCTGACCGTCGCTCTTGATCAACGCGCGGTCCTTGTCGTCACCGAAGTCGGTGGTGCGCAGCCAGACCGCGCCGTCCGCCTCGTAGACGTGGCCCTGGGCGCGCAGCTCGTCGATCGCGGCGGTGAGCTCGCCCGCCTCGTGCAGGCTGCGCTCGGACTTCCACAGGTCGTACTCGACTCCGAAGCCCGAGAGCGTCGCGCGGATCTCGGCAAGCATCAGCTCCACGCCGTCACGGGCACAGACCGCGAGCGCCTTGTCCTGCTCGGCTCCGCTGGCCTGCTCGGTGCCGCTGGCCTGGTCGGCTCCGGCGGCGAGAAGCTGCTCCAGGGCCGGGTTCGCCGCCAGGACCTTCGCGGCGATCTCGGCGATGTAGGCGCCCTGGTAGCCCTCGGCGGGGGCCGGCTGGCCGCGCAGCGCGGCCAGCACCGACGCGCCGAACCGCTCCACCTGCACCCCGGCGTCGTTCACGTAGTACTCGGTGCCCACCCCGAAGCCGGCCGCGGCGAACACCCGGGCGAGCGCGTCACCCACCGCCGCCCAGCGCGCGGACGCCAGAGTCACCGGGCCGGTCGGGTTCGCGCTGACGAACTCGAGGTTCACCCGCACGCCCCGGGACGCCGCGGCATGGCCGTAGGACGCGCCGTCCCGGACGATCCGGCGGGCGATGCCGCCCAGGGCCGCGCCGGCCAGCCGGATGTTCAGGAAGCCCGGACCGGCCACCTCCACCTCCGCCACACCCGCGTCGGCCCGCAGCCGGGTGGCGAGCAGCTCGGCCACCTCACGGGGCCGGCGGCGCGCCGCCTTCGCGAGCTGCAGGGCGACCGGGGACGCGTAGTCACCGTGCTCGGGCTGCCTCGGTCGCTCGACGGTGACCGAGTCGGGCACGGACACTTCCAGGTCGCCGTTCGCGACGGCAGCCCGAACGGCCGCGACGATGGTGTCGGCGAGCTCGGCGGGGGTCATGTCGCGATGCTATCGGCGCGCGGCGTCCGACCGGTTCCCCCGCGTACCAACCACCCGGCGGTCATCGGCCCGACCATCGACGGGACAGCCCTGGTCGCACGGCCCGAACGGCCCGAAAACCCCGGTCGCCGACGTTCCCGGGAGGCTACGCGGGGACACCTGGCGGGCGCACCGGCGCCGCGAACGCCCCCGGCCCGTCGCACCGGAAGCGGACCAGCCCCCAGGCCCCGAACCCGGACCGGGCTCAGACCGGCTGACCCGCCGCGAGCCTGCTGACCACCCCGATCAGCATGTCGGGGTCGAACGGCTTGGTCAGGTAGTAGTCGACGCCCAGCCGGGCACCACGCTTGATGTCCGCCTCCTGGGCGCGCGCGGTCAACATGATCACCTTGATGTCGGCGGTGACCGGATCGTCGCGCAGCCGCGCCGCGACATCCCAACCGTTCACCCTCGGCATCATGATGTCGAGGGTGATCACATGCGGCGCGATCTCATGGACGCGCTCGAGGCAGTCGGCTCCGTCGACAGCGGTGTGCACCTCGAAGCCTTCCAGTTCGAGGTTGACGACCACGAGCTGACGGATCACGGCGTCGTCGTCGACGACGAGCACCCGGGGGGCGGTGAAGTACACGGCCGAAGCTTACGGGCACCGTGTTGCACAGTCTGCCGTTCCCACCTGGTACGGTATGCCTGCTTGCCCTGGAGCCCCCGTAGCTCAGGGGATAGAGCACCGCCCTCCGGAGGCGGGTGCGCAGGTTCGAATCCTGCCGGGGGCACACGACTTGGGGTGTGGTGTGCCCAGACTTTTGGTCTGGGCTTTTGCGTCGTGTCATGTTGGTCGGGGGGCGGTGCCCCCCGGGACCCCCCTTCGGCCGGCGGCCTTCTGGGGTTGGGGTGGCCCTGGGGTGGGTTGGCTTGCTTTGGTTGGTGGGTTGGCTTCGGGTTCGGTGGGTTGGCTTGCTTTGGGTTGTTGTGCTTGACGGTTGTGTGTGTGGGGTGCCTCACTAATCCTCATGGGATTTTTTGGGTGAGGTGTCCGCTCTTTTCGGCTTGTGGTGTGTGGTGGGTCGTCGATGCGAGTTGTCACAGGTGCTCTCCACGCCGGGCGCATAACTCACTTCCAAGCTGGGCGAACGGGGCGGAACCAGGTCGGCCGCGAACCGGGTCAAATCAGAGGCCTCCGATCGTCGTGTAGGCGATGGTGACAATCGCCGCCGCCACGAGTGCGGCGGCCACGGTCTGCGCGGGGGTGTGGCCGTCCAGCTCGTCGTGGTCGTTCGTGGTGCCCGCCGCACGGGCCTCCGCGAGCCGCGCCCTGCGTATCTGGATGCGCGCCCAGGCGATGACGGGCACCGCCACCCAGGTGACGGCCAGCACCGGTCCGTACACGAACGTGACGACGGTGGCACAGCTCGCCGCGGCCGCGACATGACCACTGATCTTCCAGAACCGCGTGATGGCGGTGAGGATGAGCGCCTCGGTGATCATCGCGGCGTAGACGGTGACGATGTCCTTCGGAGCGTCCGTCACGCGGAGCAGGACATAGCCGACGGCGACCGACGCGCAGCCGAACAGCATCGGCTGCATCCGCTTGCTGCGCTCCGGCACATGGTGGTCGGACCAGCGGCGGCGGCGGACGCCGTAGAAGACGAAGCTCATCGGGACGACCGTCCCGAACAGGACGGCGACGGCTCCCGCTAGAACGCCGTGGCCGAGATCCGTCGCGTTGTGCTGGGCTACCACCGCCAGCAGCGCGGTGACGAGCACGGTGGGCGCGGCGACCTCGGTGATGCCGAAAGCGAGCCGCGTCGCGGGCGTGCGTCGCTCCGGGTTCACCCGCCGGCCCCGGCCGGCGTCCACCGCCGGGCTCGCGGTCGTGTCGACGGTCGCGACCGGTCTCGGTTCTCCGGTCTTCTTCCGGCCGTTCTTCCGGTCACCTGTGCTGGTCGAGCCGGTTTTCATTGTCGTCGTCACGAGATACCTGTCTGAATCGGTGCTTTTCGACGTGGGACGGATTGTGGCGAAGTTGCCGACGGTCGGATAACCGGCTGATCAGAAGCGGCCGGGCAACCAGGCAGGCGACCGGAAAGGAGCTGATGGGCGCCCGAACCGCCGAGACCGCCCTCCGAACCGGCCGCGCCGACCGGATTCGATGCTAGACGAGTGGTGACGCGGCACGGAGCAGCCGGCGAGCGCGGGGTGAAGCCCACCCGGGGCCGGGGTCGCCGATCACGGCCGGCGGGCCCGGACATCGAACTCGAACAGGGCCTTGTTCGAGTTCCGCTTGCGAATAACCTCCACCTCGACGTCCGCGTACCCGAGCTCGCGCAGCATCAACGCATACCAGTCCTGAGCCGGGACACCGTGACCATAGAACGTCGAGTTCCCGACGATGTAGGAAACCTGGCCGCCGGGTTTCACCAGTGGCGTGACGGCCTGGAAGTGCAGCCACATGTCATGGTGGTATTTCCGCACATAGGTCGCCAACAGCGGACCGTTCCGGTCGCCGTCGGCCGCGATCCGCGCGCAGACGGCCTCCAGCGCGTCGTCGACCGGGGTCGGCGTGGCCGCCGTCCACGAGCGCAGGTTCGACGTGGCGCTCCCCCAGGTGCCGCCGATCGCGCGCCAGTCCAGCGCGCCGGCGTCGCCGGCGCGGTCGAGGTAGCGCAGCCAGTACATGTACGGCCGGAGTTCACGGATGTAGGACATGCGGTTCACGTAGGGCGGGCTGGTCAGCACGAGATCGGTTTCCCGCAGATCCGGCACGACGGAGCGCGAATCGCCCTCGTGGACGGTGGCGGAGCCCGGCAGGTCGACCCGGGCGGATTCGATCAGTGCTGCCGCCTCGGTGCCGAACAGCGCGATAGCGGCCGCGGCCGCGGCCGGGTCGAAGGGGCCGGGCCCGCTCCCGGCAGCGGCCTTGAACGACATGGACTGATGATTGAAGGCCGCGTTGCTGACGGCGATCAGTACCCGGCACAGTGCGATCTGCAGGAGATCACCCACCGGCCCGGAATATGCGTCGATCGCCGCCCGGAGTGCGCTGAGCGCGTGCAGCGCCCCGGGGCTCCACCATTTTTCTATCCGGAAGAGGTTCGGCCGCCACAACTCGGTGTCACGGCCCGTGTGGGCGGCCACCCGCCCGGCGTCGGCGGCCGCGGTGGCCGCCTCCGCCAGGGTCTGCCGCGGGTATCTGCGGACCTTGGCCCGCCCGAGCCAGACGAGGAAGGGATTGAGGTCGGCGCTCTGGCCGTGATGACCGAGCTCGGCCGCGGCGAGCGGGGTCGTTCCCGTTCCGGAGAACGGGTCGGTGATGACCGAGCCGGTGGGCAGGTGGGAGATACGCCCCCGCACGAGCCGGACGCCATAGGCGGGCGTGAGCCGAAGCCAGCCGTGCCGCCCCACACCCCGGTTGGCCCGGAATGTCATGTGCTCGTTGCGCGCGTGGGACGTCCGGTCAGCAGTCGTGCTCACAGGGCCTCCAGGAGAGGGCCGGCGGCGTGGGGAGAGCCCCCGGCTCGGGGCTCCGCAGTATGCGCGCGGTGGCCCGGGACGCTTGCGCGGGGGCACGAACGGTCTGGTGCCGATCTGGCCTGGTCACTGTCCCGCGCGTGACACCCGAATGATCTCCATGCCGCAATGGCCTGGCCCGATCGGGTGATTTCGGTGGTGCCTTGCCACCTCCGGTGCGTACTTCCCAAAAGCCCTTCAGAAAGCGACGGACCCTGACGAGGGCCGTCGCGGAGAGGTGTGTCTGGATGCGGCACGCGCTGGTCCTCGGCGGCGGAGGCGTGGCCGGCATCGCCTGGGAGATCGGCCTGCTGGTCGGTCTCGCTGAGGCGGGCGTCGACGTCACCGACGCCGATCTCGTCGTCGGCACCTCGGCGGGCTCCGCCGTGGGAACGATGATCAGCAGTGGCGCGGACCTCGACCTGCTTTACTCCCGGCAGATCGCTCCCGCCGACCCGACCGCCGAACCGACGGTGAATTTCGACTACAGCGAGCTCATGTCAACCCTGGCCCAGGTCACCGCGGGCTCGCGTGGCGCACGCGACGCCCGGGCCCGGATCGGCGCCTACGCGCTCGCGGCCGAGGTCCCCTCGGAGGAGGACCGCTGGCAGATCATCGCCGGGCGGCTGCCCGTCCGCGAATGGCCGCGGCAGCGCCTGGTGGTGACGGCGGTGGACGCCGAGACGGGTGACTGGGTGGCCTTCGACCGCGACTCGGGCGTCCATCTGGTCGACGCGGTCGCGGCCAGTTCCGCGCTGCCCGGGGTGTTTCCACCGGTGACCGTGGATCACCGCCGGTACGTGGACGGCGGTATGCGCTCCGTGATCAACGCCGATCTCGCGGAGGGCCACGAACGGGTACTGATCATCGCACCCATTCTGGGCATGGGCATACCGACCGAGGTACGGCGACTCGAACGCGCGGGCAGCCGGGTCCTTGTCGTGGCCGCGGACGAGGCGTCGCGGGCCGCCTTCGGCCCGAACATCCTCGATCCCGCGATCCGCGCCGCGTCCGCGCGGGCGGGGCGGAACCAGGCCGCCGCGGTCACGGACAGCGTCCGCGACCTGTGGAAGGACTGATCCGGCCGGACCCGCGGGTCTGACCGGGCCGACCTGACCGACCGAACCGCTCACCACAGATCCGGCAGGACCACGTACGACAGGTCCGCGCACCGGCGCCGGCGGGCCGCCGAGCCCGCCGGCGCCGGCCTGGGTGGGAACCCGCCGGCGCCGGCCGCCGCCGGCCTCAGATGTCCGCGGCGGCGGGGACGACCCGCTCGCCCAGCACCCGCACCGGCTCGACGTCCCAGATGTCGGCCACGCCGCCGATGGCCACCGAGATGCCGAGCTCGGCCAGCTCCCCGAGCTCGTCGAGGATGCGCCCGACGTTCTCACCCGACTTGCCCGGGTCGAAGCGGTAGTAACAGGTCTTGATGATCTCGTCGTAGTCGCGGCCCTCGGCGTCGCAGTGCCGGCGCAGGACGTCGAGCTTGTGCGGCAGCTCGGGGCCGGAGAAGAGGTTGCAGGCCTGCCCGTACTTCGCGACCAGGCGCAGCGTCTTCTTCTCCCCACCCCCGCCGATCATGATCGGCGGGTGCGGCCGGGTGAGCGTGGCCGGCGAGTTGAGCGGCCGGGCGAGCTGGTAGTGCTTGCCCGTCCAGGGGCTCTCGTCGTCCGACCACATCCGCAGACAGATCTGCAGGGCCTCCTCGAGGCGCTCGAAACGCTCGGCGACCGGGGGGAACGGGATGCCGAGCCCGACGGACTCCTGCTCGTTCCACGCAGCGCCGATGCCGAGCATCGCCCGGCCGCCGGAGAGCACGTCGAGGGTACTGATGATCTTCGCGAGGATTCCGGGCTCCCGGTAGACGGTTCCGGTCACCAGGGTCAGCAGGGTCGCCCGGCGGGTGTGCGCCGCCAGGAAGCCCAGGGTGGTGTACGCCTCGAGCATGTCGTTCTCGGGCGGGCCCACCATCTCGATCTGGAAGAAGTGGTCCATCACCGCCAGGTAGTCGAAGCCGGCCTCGTCGACCTCACGGGCTACCTCGGCGAGCGCGCGGCCCAGGTCGGCAGGCCCCTCGGGCCTGGTGAAGTCGGGAATCTGTACACCGAGTCGCACGTCTTTTTCCCCTCCGGGAGCTCACCGCGGGCCGCGTCGCCCGCGACCATGTCCAGTGGACGTCCGCCCCGACGGGCGACGTCCCGCATCGGCGGGACGGCCCGGGCCGGCGGGCATGACACATTCGCGTCGCCACCGTCCCCGGCATCAAACCCCACCCGCCCGCACAGGCATTCCCCACCGGGCCTGCCACGCGGCGACGCGGCGTGCCACGGTCACGGGCGGGTGGCGCCGCGGCCGCCATCGGGCCATCCACGGCCTATGGCCCACAGCGACAGGAACGGTGGCGCACACAACACCTACCCAGGCACCCGGCCACGGACCACCACCCGTCGCCACCTGCCAAAGCCCATGTATGAGAATTCCTCTCATGTCCGGGCTTGTCAGTCGTCGCGCCGGTCACGGCCAGTTCCGGCGACGCGGCCCCGTCCGGTCCCGGTGGCGGGGTGCCCGGAACCGCCGTAGCCTTTTCTTTCGGGCGGATCGTTCCTACGGCGCGCCCGGGGGTGCCACGGCCCGTGCCCCGGCGCCCCGTGGTGCCAGCGGCTCACCCGCCGCGGGCGCGGTCCCGCCACCACCGGGCCGGGCCCGGCCCGGGTGTGTCGTGCACGCCCGCGCGCCGACCGCGTCCCTCGACAGCGGCCGGGCCATCTCGGTCCCACCGCTGCTACCGCGATGCCCGCCCGGGCATGGGCGCGCCCGTGCGCGCGCCGTCAGCCGGGCCAGGGCGCCAAGGTGGGGAGGAGACCTCTCCTGTACTCGACGCCACCTGGTCCAGTCCCACATTCGACACCAGCTGGTCCAGCCGCCCGTCACCACCGGGCACGGCGCTCCGGTCACCGCCGTGCGCGGCGGGTCGGTTCCCGGCCGGCCGGCCCGGTATCGACGAGGTGACGCTTGACGATCTCGCCGCCGGCGCCACGCAGGTTCCGCCTGATCCGCCTGGCGCAGATGCTGCTGCTGCTCGCGGCCGTGCTCTTCGTCGCGGTCACGATCACCGGGACGCGGGGAAGCGAACCGGCCGTCGTCATGCTGCGGTCCTTCGTCACGCTCGTGTCGGGGCTGCTGTGCATCCTGCGCGCCGTCCTGCTGCGTGGGGAGCGGCTGCCCTGGGCGTTGTTCGGCGCGGGCATCATCAGCTACGGCACGGCCAGCGTCTACTTCAGCCTCGCGGTCGGCGGCCCGTCCGACGGGACGACGGTCGGGGTGTCGGCGGCGGACGTCGGCTGGCTTCTCTTCTATCCGGCCTGCTACGTCGCGGTCATCCTGCTGCTGCGCCAGCGGGTGCTGCGGTTCCACGCCAGCGTGTGGCTCGACGCGCTGGTCGGCGTGCTCGGGGTGGCCGCGCTCAGCAGCGGCATCGGCGCCCGCCTGACCACCCACGGCCCCGGGGACGTCTCCTCCCTCGTGGTGGGCCTGGTGTACCCGCTCGCCGACCTGCTCCTCGTCCTGCTGGTGGTCACCGTCTTCGGGCTGCTGCGCTGGCATCCCGGCCGGGTGTGGTGGCTGCTCGGCGGCGGTCTCGTCGGCTTCGCCCTCGCCGACTCGTGCGTGTTCGTGCTCATCGCGGACGGCGACTACGCGCCGGGCGGCCTGCTCGACATCGTCTGGGTGCTCTCCCTGCTGGCCCCGGCGTTCGCCGCCTGGCAGCGCCAGCCCTGGCGCAGGCCCGCGCGGATGTCCGGCTGGAGTGTGATCGCGGTCCCGCTGGTGCTGACGGTCGTCGCCCTGGCCCTGCTGGTCATCGGGTCCATGATGGATCTTCCGCCGCTCACCGTGGCGCTGGCGGCGGTGACGGTCCTCACCGCGCTGGCCCGGGCGGCGATGACCTTCGTCGAGGTCCAGCAGCTCGCCGAGAGCAAGGTGCTGGCCCGCACCGACGACCTCACCGGCCTGACGAACCGGCGCGGGTTCATCGAGCGCCTGTCCACCCTTGAGGGGAACATCGCCGACGGGGACTCGTTCGCGCTGCTCCTGCTCGACCTCGACCGGTTCAAGGAGATCAACGACTCGCTCGGCCACCATGTGGGCGACGCGCTGCTCGTCGAGGTCGGGTCCCGCATCGCGGGGGCGCTGCGGCCCGGCGACCTGCACGCCCGGCTCGGCGGGGACGAGTTCGCCGTCCTGTTGGAGCATGCCGACGCCGACACCGCCCGGCGGGTGGCCGACCGCGTCCTGGTGGCGCTGTCCGGCGCCTTCGAGGTCGGCGGGATGACCCTGCACGTCGGCGCGAGCATCGGCGCGGCGCTCTACCCGGACCACGCCGCCGACGCGCAGACCCTGTTGCAGCGGGCCGACGTCGCCATGTACGGCGCGAAGTCCGGCCGGACCGGGGTGGAGTACTACCGCCCCGGCGCCGAGGTGAACACGCTGCTGCGACTGGACATGATCGAGTCGCTGCGCGCCGCGCTCGGCACCGGTCAGCTCGAGGTCCACTACCAGATCAAGGTCGAGCTCGACTCGGGCCGGTCGCACGGCGTCGAGGCCCTCGTGCGCTGGCGCCATCCCACCCGGGGCCTGCTGACACCCGAGTCGTTCGTACCGCTGGCCGAGCAGGCGGGCCTGATGCGGATGCTCACGATCGAGGTGCTCGAGACCTCGCTCGCCCAGTGCCGGCGGTGGCGCGACGCCGGCCTGGAGGTCGCCGTGGCGGTGAACCTCTCCGCCTCCGACCTGCTCGACCGCGCGTTCCCCGACCAGGTGCGCGGGCTGCTCGCCCAGTACGGGCTGCTGCCGTCCGCGCTCGAGCTGGAGATCACCGAGACGACGCTGATGCTGGACCGGGTGCGCACCGCGGCGGTGCTCGGTGAGCTGCGCGAGCTCGGCGTGCAGATCGCGGTCGACGACTACGGCACGGGCTACTCCTCACTGGCGTACCTCCAGGAGCTTCCGGTCGACATGCTGAAAATGGACAAGTCATTCGTGACGAGGCTCGAGGACGGATCCGGGCTGCGCCGCGCGAAGGCGGAGGCGATCGTCCGGTCGACGGTCGGGCTCGCGCACGCCCTCGGCCTGCGGATCGTGGTCGAAGGTGTGGAGAGCGCGAACGCGTTAGGGAAGCTGCGGAACTACGGCTGCGACGTCGCCCAGGGCTACTTCCTCGGGCGCCCCCAGCCCGCGGACGAGGTCACGGCGATGCTGTCGTCCCCCGTGGTCCGGGCGGCGGTCGACGCGGCCGCCACCGAGACGACGACGCGGACCACGGCGGCAGCGGCGGGAGTGGCGGAAGCGCTGACAGCGGCGGAACTGACAGCGGCGGAGGCGGCGGCGGTGGCCCACGGGGAGGGTGAGGCGGTCGCGCAGGCGGAGGCGGTCGCGCAGGCGGAGGCGGTCGCGCAGGCGGAGGCGGCGGCCGCGGCTGAGGTCGCGGCCAGGATCGCGGCCGAGATCGACGGTCACGATGACGGCGGCACCGACGCACGAACCCCCGCGGGCCAGCTGTGGGGCTGACCCCGCCGCTACCCGAACCGCCGCGGTCGGGCTGGGATCATCCCCTGCTCGAGCCCTATCTGGAGCGGGCGGCCGGCTACGGACCGGTGGCGGCCGGCGGCGGGCTCACGCCCCCGGCACTGATCGGTGCCTACCGCCGCGGGGCCTTCCCCTGGCCGGCGGACGATCCCGCCGAGGCGGCCGAGCTGCGCGGAGCGCTGCGCGCCGCCGCGACGCGCGGCGTCATCCCGCTCATCGCCCAGATACCCGAACTCGCGGCCGCCGGTGGCGGGTCCGGGGGGTCCGTCGCCGGCGGCGACGGACCGGGTGACGACGTGGACCCGCCCTGGTGGTGCCCGGACCCGCGGACCGTCCTCGCCCCGGGCGAGATGCGAATCCGCCGCTCCCTCGTCATCCGGATGCGCAACAGCACCTGGACCAGCACCCTCAACGAGTGCTTCGTGGACGTCGTCCGGGCCTGCCGCCGCGACGGGCCGCACCAGTGGATCACCGAGGAGCTGATCGAGGGCTACGCCCGGCTCCACGCCCTCGGCTGGGCGCACAGCATCGAGATCTGGGACGGCGACGCGCTCGTCGGCGGGATGTACGGCGTCCAGGTCGGGCGGGTCTTCATGGGCGAGTCCATGTTCCACCGGGCCTCGGACGCCTCGAAGGTCGCGCTGGTCGACTTCCTCGACCGTTTCGGCCGGGCCGGCGGCACGCTGCTGGACGTCCAGCTGACGACGACGCACCTGACGACGCTCGGCGCCCGCGAGCTGCCCCGCGCGGAGTTCCTCGCGACGCTGCGGGCCGTCCGGGACGACGAGGCCCGGATGGAGCGCGACCGGCTGCCCGTCTCCCGCCTGGCACCGGCGCGCAAGCCCGGGCCTGCCGAGACCCGCCCGCCGAGACCGAGACGCCCACCGGCGCCGCGGGACTCCTAGACCTTGCGCAGGAGCATGGCGAGGTTCCAGGTGACGACCTCGCGAGCGCCGGGGACGCGCAGGACGACCTTCGCCCAGTCCGGCAGGTAGCGCGGCATCGCGTCGACGACGACCACGTCGGAACGCTGGCGGGCCCAGGCGAGGGTGCCGGCGACGGAGACCGGGAACAGCGTCTGGCCGAAGCGGTTCTTCGGCGGGCGGCCCTGCCGCTTCTCGAACCGGTCGGCGGCGCGGTCACCACCGAGGTAGTGCCACGGCGCCGTCTCGTGCCCGCCCCACGGCGAGAGCCAGTTGGTGTAGCTGAGGAAGATCAGCCCACCGGGGCGGGTGACCCGCACCAGCTCCGAGCACATCCGCCACGGGTCGGGGACGTGCTCGAGCACGTTCGAGCTGTAGCAGAGGTCGATCGAGTCGCTCCGGAACGGCAGCTCGAGCGCGCTCCCGCGGATCCGGCCGGGCACATCGAGACCACCGGCCTCCATCTCGGAGACGTCGGGCTCGACCCAGTAGTACCTGGCGCCCGCGTCGAGGAACGCGGACCGGAAGTAACCGGGGCCACCGCCGACGTCCAGCACCAGCTGACCGGACAGCGTCGTGTACCGGCGGAGCTGGCGGACGGAGTCGGCCGCGATGAGCGAGTAGAAGCCGGCCGGGTCGACCGGTTCCTTGCGGTGCGCGCGGAACAGCGTGACCGACCGGGAGAGGCCGAAGCCGGAGTACGGCAGGTCGCGCACGACGGGCCGGTCTGACGACGCCGGAGTGCTCGGCTTCGACGTGTTCGGAGCTGGCGTGCTCGAAGCCGGCGCACTCGACGTCGGGGGGCTCGAGGCGGACGCGGTCTCGGACATGCCGGGGACGATAACACTGTGCCCGCACCGGGTTGTCCGCCCGTGGCGGCACCGGGTGGACAACCCGGTGCCGCCGGCCCCGGCCGGCCCGGCCGGCGGCCTTCCACCGCCACCGGGCCCCGGCCGGTCCGCGCCCGGCCGGCCCGCGGCGGCCGGGGAAATCTCCGCCATCGGTGGAAAAAGCCCCTTCCGCGAGCTAATGTGCAGACACAGATCTTCGCCGTGCGTCACGATCTTCGCAATACGATTTACGGCGTACCGGGCGGCACTCCGTCGTTTCTTTCGTTTTCCGTGACCCGGAGAGAACGTTTCCGGAGATCCTGAAAGGCCGGTGACGGCGATGGCGCCGATGCCCGCATTCTCGACCTGCGACCGGAAGTAGAAGGCCGGTGTCGCAGACCTCGGAATCCCTGCCCCCGCCCGCCGAACCGGTCCGCCGGCCAATGACCGATGTCCCGGCACCACCGACCACAGTCCGGACGACATCGATCACGACACCGCTCCCACCGCAACCGCTCCCACCGCGGCCGGCCTCCCCGCAGCCGCTCCCCGCGCAGCCGAACCCCACGCAGCCAAGCTCTCCGCACCTGCCCAGGCCCGTACCCGGCGCCGGCATCCGCCACGTCCTGGCCCGGCCCTACGGCGTCATGGCGGAGATGGACCACATGCGCCGCCAGTCTCCGTTCTACGACTCGCGGGTGGACGAGATCGACGGCCGGCGCATTCGCATCGGCGACCGCTGGCTGATCGATTTCGCGTCGTGCAACTATCTGGGATTCGATCTCGACCGCGAGATCATCGAATCCGTTCCGGAGTATCTGGATCTCTGGGGAACCCACCCGAGCTGGTCACGCATCATCGCTAATCCACGACTGTTCGTGGAGATCGAGGAGACCCTGGCGGATCTCCTCGGCGCGCCGGACACCCTGCTACTCCCGACTATCAGCCATATCCACCTGTCGGTACTGCCCGCACTTGTCGGCCAGGGCACCCTGTTCGTCGAGCTGCATGCGCACAGCTCGGTACACGACGGCGCCACGATGGCATTGGGTCGCGGCGCCACCGTCCGGCGTTTCCGGGAGGACCGGCTCGACCGGCTGGAGCGCCGGCTGCGGGCCTGCACCGCCTATCCCCGGGTCGTGGCGATCGACGGGGTGAACAGCATGACGGGCAACGGCCCCCCGCTGGCCGAGCTGCTCGAGCTGGTCCGAAAGTACGAGGCCGTCCTGTACGTCGACGACGCCCACGGCTTCGGGGTGATCGGCGAACGCGCGCCCGACGAGCCCACGCCGTACGGCCTGCGCGGCAACGGGATCGTGCGGCACCTGGGGCAGAGCTACGACGACCTGATCCTGGTCGGCGGGTTCTCGAAGTCCTACTCCTCGCTGCTCGCGTTCGCGACGTGCCCGACCGAGCTCAAGGACTTCCTGAAGACGATGGCCAACCCGTACATCTTCTCCGGCCCACCCCCGGTCGCCTCGCTGGCGACCGCGCAGGTCGGACTGCGGGTGAACGCCGAGCGGGGCGAGCGGGCGCGGGTGGCCCTGTACGGCCTCACCGCCCGCCTGCTGACGGGGATCCGCGCGCTCGGGCTGACCACGCTGAACACCTCCGGCTACCCGATCATCGAGATCCCGCTGACCGACCCGGCGCGGGCCGACGCGCTCGGCGCGTTCCTCTACGAGCGCGGGATCTACGTGACCGTGGCGCCGTTCCCGCTGGTGCCCCGGGAGCAGGTCGGGGTGCGCATCCAGGTGACCGCGGCCAACACCGAGGCCGAGATCGACACCCTCCTGGACGTCCTCGGCGCGGCGGCGCGGCGTTTCCCCCTCGCCCGGATCGACTAGCCACCTCGCATCAGGCCACCGTCACATCAGGCGGAGCTGCCGCCCGGTCGCCCGGCGGCGCGCGGCGGCGGGCGTGGCGCGCGTGCGCTTGTCGAGATGACGCCCGTCGATGGCGGCGAGGAACGCCGACGGGCCGGTGTCGGCCAGGTCGCCGCCGCGCCGGCGCCGGGCGGCATGGGTGAGGACGAGTTGGCGGCGGGCCCGGGTCATGCCGACGAAGAACAGCCGCCGTTCCTCCGCCTCGGCGTCGGCCGACGGGCTCGACCCACCCCAGCGCAGCGGCAGCAGGCCGTCCTCGCAGCCGACGATGATGACGAGGTCGAACTCCAGGCCCTTGGACGCGTGCAGCGTGAGCAGGGAGATCCGGTCCGCCCGCGGGTCGAGCCCGTCGACCTCCGTCGCCAGGGTCACCGCGGTGAGGAACGCGTCGAGATCATCCCCGGCCACGGCGGCCGCGGGGGCGAGCAGCTCCGCGGCGCGCCGGATCTCCGCCTCGCTCGGCGGCCGTCCCGCGGGGGCCGCGCCGGGCTGGGTGGCGACACCGGACCCGGCGGCGGCCTCGGGCTGGTCCCCGAGACCGGCGAGCTCGGTGCCGGCGGTCGCCGCCAGGTCGGCGAGCCGCGCGGCCGCGTCCCGCAGCAGCGCGGTGACCGTGCGGGGCACGGTGTCCCGGCGCTCGCGCAGCTGGGCGAGCACCGCGGCGACGGCCGGGACGTCCGCGAGCGGCGTGTGGGCGTGCTGACGGAACGGGAACCCCCGGCGCACCAGCGCGTCCATCACCGGCTCGGCCTGGCGCGCCGTCCGGTAGAGCACCGCGATGTCGGCGAACGACAGCCGGCCCCGCTCCGAGCCGTCCACGCCCGAGTCGAGCGAGTGGAACGAGGTTCCGCCGAGGGCCTGTTCGATCAGGTCGGCCACGGCGATGGCCTCCTCCGCCTCGCTCGCGCACTGGCGGACGACGACCGGTCCGTCCTCGTCCAGGCCGGTCACCGCGCGCAGCTCGCGGTCGGGCACGAAGGTGGTGGGGGCGATGGCGTCCAGCGCGGCGCCGACGATGGTCGGCGTCGAGCGGTAGTTACGGGTGAGCGAGACCTCCCGGGCGCCCGGACGGTCCTGCCCGAAGCGCAGGAAGAAGCCGACCTCGGCGCCCCGGAAGCTGTAGATCGCCTGGTCGGGGTCGCCGATCGCGCACAGGTCGGCCGCGGGCGGGCAGAGCTCGCGCAGCAGGCCGTACTGCACCTCGTCGATGTCCTGGAACTCGTCGACCCAGACGTGCCGCCAGCGCCGCTGGTACTCGGCCGCCAGGTCCGGGTTCGACCGCAGCAGCCCCAGCGGCAGCGTGAGCAGGTCGTCGAGGTCGACCATGTTCCGATCCCGTAGCGCGGCGTCGTAGCGGGCGAGCACCCCGGCGAGCGGGTGCTCCCGGTGGGGACGCCCCAGCGCGCGCTGCCGTTTGAGCTCGGCCAGCTCGACCGCGGCCCGGCGCCGCGCCTGCGGGCTGTCGGCGCCGTGCATCGCCTCGTCGATCAGCTCCGCACGGACGGCGTCGTCGGCCACCCGCACCCGCGGCGCACGCGCGAGCGCCACGTGCCGTTCCCGGATGATCAGCAGGCCGAGGCCGTGGAACGTCGTCGCCAGCACGCCGGCACCGGGCCGCCCCGTGTCCTCCGGTGCCTCGGCGGCGGCCCCACCGCTCGTGGACGCCGCCTCCGTCGCCGTGCCGTCCGTGGGCATGCGCTCAGCGCGCGTCCCGGCCGGGCCCGGCGCGAGCAGGACGTCGAGCCGTTCGCGCAGCTCGCCGGCAGCGCGGCGGGTGAACGTCACCGCCAGGCACTGCTCCGCGGGCACAGCGAGCTCACGCACCCGGTGCGCGATGGCGTGCACGAGCGTGCGGGTCTTCCCGGTGCCGGGGCCGGCGAGGACCAGCATCGGCCCGCCGACGTGCTCGGCCGCGCGCCGCTGGTCGGGATCAAGCCCGTCGAGCACCGATGGTGGGCCGCCACTCTCCACCGCGGCATCGCCCGGGAACAGTTCGCCGGCTTCGGTGACTCGGGCGGCTTCGGCAATCCTGGTGGCTTCAGTGGCTTCAGCTGCCTTGCCGGCCTCGGTTGCTCCAGTGGCCTTGCCGGCTTCGGGGACCTCGGTGACCTCGGTGGCGCCGGGGGCGAGCGCGGTACCGCTCCGGCCGGGACCGCGTCCCCGGCGGGTGCCGGCCGGCGGCGTCGGCACGGGGCCGGGAGTGTCGAGGTCGAACAGCGTGCCGGCGTCGGCGGTGAGCTCGCCGGGCTGGAAGAGCCGGATCACGCCGTACTCGCCGTCGAAACCGGCCTGGCGGATCACCTCGCCCCGGCGCAGGCGTCCGATGCCCTCGACCAGCGTCGACGAGCCCACCTCGGCGATCGCGTCCAGCGGGACGTCCGAGAGGATGCCGAGCTCGGGTCCGAGCCGGGAGACGAGCGTGCTGACCTGCGTCGCCACCGACTTGCTCTTCGGCCCCACCCCGAGGATCTCGCCGACGATCTCGGGCAGCGCCACCAGCGAGGTGACGTCACCTGCCGTGTTTGGACGGTGCACCTCCGTGCGGTCGGCGAGCGTGTCCACCCGATTGAGAACACCCACCGTGAGCGAACGATGACACTCGGGGCAGATGCCGTTGACCGCGCGGGTCTGCTCGGGCGTCAGCGCCACCCCGCACTTGCGGTGGCCGTCGTGGTGGTACTTCCCCTCCTCGGGAAAGAACTCGACGGTGCCGTCGAACCCGTCACCGGTGCGCAGCGCACTGAGGATCGAGAAGTAGTCGGGCTCGCAGGTGAACGCGGTAGCCTCCCGACCGAGCATCGGCGGGGAGTGCGCGTCGGAGTTGCTGACCAGCCGGTAGCGGTCCAGCCCGGAGATCCGCCAGAACATCTCCGGGTCCGCCGAGAGACCCGTCTCCAGGGCGAAGACGTGCTCGGCGAGGTCGACGTAGCAGTCCTCGACGGCGTCGAACCCCGATTTCGAGCCCAGCACGGCGAACCACGGCGTCCACACGTGCGCGGGGATCAGGTAACAGCCCTCGCCTGCGCCGAGCGTGATCTCGAGCAGATCGCGGGAGTCCAGGCCGAGGATCGGCCGTCCGTCTGCGGAGAGATTGCCGATTCGGGCCAGTGCGGACGTGATCCGACCGGCCGATTCGCGATCGGGCGCGTAGAGGAGGTGATGAACCTTCCTTGTACGGTCGCCTCGCTTGTAGATGGTGGAGATCTCCGTGGAGATCATGAATCGGGTCGCGGTGCGGCACGACGCGGGCAGCGTCGCGAGCACGTCGCGCTCCAGGTCGGGACGCAGCCGGAACAGTCCCGGCTCCGCCGGCACCAGCTTGGTCGCGAGCTCCTGCGACCAGGCCGGATGGGTGAAGTCGCCGGTCCCGACGACGCGGATGCCTTTTCGGGCCGCCCACCACGCCAGATGCTCCAGGTCGCAGTCGCGGCTACAGGCCCGCGAGTACCTGGAGTGCACGTGGGTGTCGGCAAAGAACCGTGACCTCACGGATGCGTATGTTGTCGCATCCGGGCCCCGGGGCCGGCACGGCGCGCCGGTGAGCACGCCGGATCCCGCGAACGGCGCGAACGGGCGGCCCGGGCGGGGCATGTCGATCCGGGTTGCCGCGGTTACGGGGCCATCGCCCCGGGTCGCCGCACCCCCTGAGCCAACTGTGCATGCGGATGAGCATCGATATCCGCGGGTCGCGACCGCGTCGTCCGCATTCGTCCGGGAGGCTGGCAAGAGTCCGGTACCGGGCGTGCCGGTCCTGGAACGCACAAGACGGGACATCCGCGATGTCCTGTCGCGAGTTCCGACGCCGGCACTCGCCGGCCGGAATCGGGGAGAGCTATGACGACGGACTCGGGAACGGCGGATTCGGGAGTGGCGGACGCGAGGCAGGCGGACGCGGGGCAGGCGGCCAACCGGCACTCGGACGCCCGGCACGTGGACCCGCGGCAGTCGGAGACCCGAGCCGTGGACACCCGGACCATGACCACGGACGGCGGTACGAGTCGCGCGGCCCGGGCGGCCGCCCGGAGCACCGCCCGGGCCGCCGCCGCCATCGCGGACGCGGCCGCGACCGCGGGCACCCGCGGCACTGCGGCCGGCGGCGCCGGCGGCGCCGCCGGCGAGGCGGAGGCGGCAGTGGAAGTGGAAGCCGCGGCGGAGGCGGAGGCCAGCGCGGCCGCCGCCGCGGACGCCGAGCAGCAGGCCATCGCCCTACGCGAACGAAACGCCACTTTGAGCGACCGTTGCCACCGGCTCGTCCGCTTCCTGCACGAGGTGGCCGTCTCCCAGTCCGAACAGGTCGTCGACGTCGACGACAACCCGCTCGTGATCTGGCTGGACGACCTCCCCGCCGGCCTGTCGCTGTTCGAGCACGCGGGTGCCGGTGAGGTGCTCCTCGAGGCTCCCGCCGCGGCCCTGCTGCCGCCGGCCCCGCCGCTGCCGGAGATCCTGCGCGGCCGGGTGCGGCTGCCGGTCCGCGGCGCCGACCTCGCCGCGGGGCTGCCCAGCCCGGGAATCCTGCTGCACGGCCCGGTGCCACCCGCCGACATCGACCTGACCGCCACGCCGGTCCTCGTCTACGACGCCCCACCCCGCCCGGCCCCCGCGCCGACCGCCCCCGGGCCGGTCGCCGGCGGCGCGGGTGACCGCGGGCCGCACGTCGCCGCCGACACGAGCGGCGCCGGCGAGGCGGGTGGCGCCACCGACACGAGCGGCGCCACCGGGGTGGGCGAGGCGAGTGGGAACGCCCCTGTCGACGGGCCGCCCGCGGACAGCCCGGCCCGCGACGGGGCCGACACCGACGTCGTCCTGCCGGGCACGACCGGCACCGACACTACGGGAACCGACAGCGACACCGGCACGACCGACCACGACGGAACCGGCCAGAACACCACCAGCTCGAACGGCACCAGCTCGAACGGCACCAGTCCCAACGGCACCGGCCCCGGCGGGGTCGACTCCGGCGGCGCCGGTCCCGCCGGGCCGGGGTTCAGGACCACCAGGTTCACCGGCATCAGCCCGAACGGCGTCGGCTCCAACGGGTCAGGACGCAACGGCTCTGGGCCCGGTGGCCCTGGGCGCAACGGGTCCAGCCCCAACGGGTCCAGCCCCAACGGGTCCAGCCCCAACGGGATCAGCCCCAACGGGTCCAGCCCCAACGGGATCAGCCCCAACGGGTCCAGCCCCAACGGGTCCAGCCCGAACGGGATCAGCCCCAACGGCGCCGGCCCCGCCCTGACCGGGCGCCCCGCCGCCGGCAAGCCCGGTCAGGGCGAGCCGCGGACCGGGACGGGCCCCGACGAGGCAGCCGATGACAGGGTCGACGGCGGTGCGGTCGACAACAAGGCGGTCGACGGCCGCGGCGCGGCCGACCGGGGAACGGACGACAACGAGACCCGCGAGCAGGAAGCCGGCGGCCAGCCGGCCGCCGGCCCGCTGGCCGGCGGCGAGGCGGGCGGCGCCGAGGCCGACAGCGGTGCGGCGGAGAGCGAGGACGAGGCCGGGCAGGTGCCCTCCGACGTCCAGGCCGCCTTCACCGAGTGGGCGCGGGCCTGGCACGTGTGGAGTGCCCGGGCCCGGGCCGACGCCGACCGGCGCCACCTGCACACCACGCTGTACGGGGTGGCGCAGCGGCTGGCCCAGGAGGGCGACACCCTGGAACTGGTACTCGCCACCGGTCTGCTCACCTGGTGGCTGCCGCGCCCCGTCCGCCGGCACCTGCTGGTCACCCGGCTGGTGGTCGAGGTCGATCCGATGACGTCCGCCGTCCGGCTGCGGGTGCCGGGGGGCACGTCCACCCGGCTGGAGGACAGCGCGTTCCTCGACGGCGTCCCCGCGTTCCGGCCCGAACGGACCAACTCGCTGCACGAGCGCCTGCGCTCCCGGGACGCCGCCCCGCTGGGCGCCGACGACGAGCGCCTGCTGCGGGACTGGCTCACCCTCGCCGTCGACGGGACGACCGCCGGCTACCGTCCGGGCTGGCCACCGCCTGGCCCGGCCGGGCCGAGCGCCGCCGTCACGCTCGCGCCGGCACTCGTCCTGCGCTCGCGTGGGCACGCCGCGCTCCTCAACTACTACGAGCAGATGCTGGACGCGCTGCGCGGCGACGGCCGTCCGCCGCTGGGTCTGGCCCAGCTCGTCGAGACCCTGGACACCCCCGAACGGCTGGCGTGGCTCGCCGCCCGCGACGTCCCCGATCCGGGCGCCGGACCAGGCCCGCGCGCGATCACCGCGGCCCCGGGTGAGCGTGGCGCCGGGCGGCACCGTGAACCGGCGCGGTCCGGACGTCCCGCGGAGGCCGAGGAGTGGCTCTCGCCGCTGCCGATCAGCCCGGAGCAGGCGCGGGTCATGCGGCGGCTACGCCTGGACAACGGCGTCGTCGTGGAGGGCCCGCCGGGCACCGGCAAGACGCACACCATCGCGAACCTGATCAGCGCGCTGCTGGCCGAGGGACGCCGGGTCCTGGTGACCAGTCAGAAGGGCCAGGCCCTGCGGGTGCTGCAGGAGAAGCTCCCGCCCGAGCTGCGCCGGCTGTGCGTCTCGCTCACCGACAGCGCGGAGAGCGGCGCGGGCGAGCTCGCCACCAGCGTGAGCGCGCTGGCCGCGCAGAAGGCCGTCTACGACGCCGGATCGCAGGACGAGCGGATCCGGACGGCGCGCTCACGCCGGGACTCCGCCGTCGCCGAACGCGACCGGATCTCGACCGCGGTCGCGGCCCGGCGGGCGGCGGAGTGGCGCCGCCACGGCACCTACGAGGTCGGGCCCGGTTGGTCGGGCACCCGGGCGGAGATCGCCGCCCGGCTGCGGGACGAGGCCACCGAGCACGGCTGGATCCCGATTCCCGTGCCGGGGCCGGAGGGCGGCGGCTGGCCGCGACCGCCGCTCACCGACGACGAGGCCGCCGAGCTCTGGCAGCTGCTGACCACGCCGGACGCCACCCCGCCGAGCCATGCCGCCGCCGACGCGGCGTCCGCCCGGCAGGGGGGTTTCCCCGGGTTCGGCGACACGTTCGCCGCACCGCCCACCTCGCCGCTCGTCCTGGGCCCGGCGGCTCGCCTGGCCCCACCGGGCCAGCGCACCCCACGCGGCGGGACCGCCCGACCGGGCGAGGGGGCCGGCGCGCCGCGGACCGCGGGCACCGAGTCCACGGCGGCCGACGGCCCGGCGACGACGAACAGCCCGGCGCCCGCGGACGGCTCCGCACCAGCGGACGGCTCGGCACCAGCGAACAGCTCGGCACCAGCGGACGGCTCGGCTACCGCGGGCGACTCGGGACCGGCCGGCGGAGCGGGCGGAGCGGGCGGGCCGCTCGGAGCCGGCGGCGGGCCCTCCGACCCGCCCACCGTGCCCTCCCCGATCACCTCCGCGCTGGCGCTGTCCGCCCTGCGCGAGCAGCGGGCGTTCGGCCTCCCGCCGGAGCTCGGCGAGCTGCCCACCCGCTCCGAGCTGTCCGTCCTCGCGCACATCGAGCGGGTCGCGCTGACAGCCGCGAAGTCCGCCGAGGACGCCCTGAGCCGGCAGGCCACGCTCATGGCGCCCGTGATCGCGGACGCGCTCGCCCGGACCGGCGACGAGGCGGCGGAACGGATGGCGGCCGGCGTCGACGACGTGCTGCGCGCCCTCGAGGCCGTCGGCCGCCGGGCCGTCCGCCAGCGGTGGGTCGAGGACGCCCTCGCCGACGCCTTCGCCGGACGGGCCGCGGTCCTGTGGACGAAGGTCGCGGCCGCGGCACCGGCGATCGCGGAGGCCACCCAGGCAGTGGTCGAACTCGGCCTGCACCGGGTCGAGCTCCCCACCGGCGGCGGGCCCGGCGGCGACCTGACCGGGCTGCTGTCGTCCGCGCTGGCGCTGCGCGAGCACATGGAGGCCGGCGGCTCGCTGCGCCGGCTGTTCCGGTCGAAGGCGCAGAAGGACGCCGGCCTGCTCCTCGACGGCACCACCGTCGACGGCGTCACGCCCCGCTCCCCCGAGCTGCTCGACCTGGCCCTGTGCCGGCTGCGGGCCGAGGTGGCGCTGGAGGCCGCCACCCGGGCCTGGTCGCTGCTGGGCGTCGCCCCCGATTCCACGATCGAGCTGGAGGTTCGCCTGGCCCGGCTCACCGAGGCCCAGGACGCCGCGCGGGCCATCGACGTCGCCGTCGCCGCGCGCGACCGGCTCGCCGCGCTGCTCGACACGATCGGCGTGGAGAGGATCACTCTCGACTCGCCGGCGTCCTGCGCGGACGTCGGTGCCACGGTGAACGCCCACCGGCTGCGCCAGTCCGCCACGATCGCCGGCACCCAGCTCCGGGAGCTCGCCGCCGACCTCGTCGCGGCGGCCAGCCAGCCGGACGCCGTACCGGAGCTGGCGCTGCTCGCGATCGCCGTCGAGGCACGCGACCCCGCCGAGTACGTGGCGGCCCTGGAGGCGACCGCGGGAGCCCTCAACGGCCGCGCGCGAGCCCGCCGGCGCGCCGAGCTGCTCGGACGGGTCCGGGCGGCGCACCCGCTGCTCGCCGACCTGCTCGCGCTGGGCAACCCCGCCACCGGCGGCTTCGGCACGGGCGGCTTCAACGCCGCCGGGTTCGGTACGGGCGGGTTCGGTACGGGCGGGTTCGGTACGGGCGGGTTCAGCGCCGGTGGCTTCGGCGTGACCGGGGTGGGCCTCAACGGCGTCGGGCCGGAGCGGATGGAGTCCTTCGGCCGGGCCTGGTCACATGCCGTCGCCGCGACCTGGCTCGCCCGCGTCCGCGCCGTCGACCAGACCGACCTCGACGCGGACCTGGACGCCGCCGACGAGCTGGTCGCCTCCGCCACCGCCGAGCTGGCCGGCGCCCTGGCCTGGAAGCACTGCCTGGAGCGGATGGGCACCGAGCAGTCCGCCGCCCTGCGCTCCTACGCCGACGCGATGGCCGCCGGCGGCCGGTTCACCGGCCGCCACGCCGAGCGCTACCGGCAGGCGGCCCGGGAGGCCATGCGCATCGCGCAGACCGCCGTCCCGGCCTGGGTGATGCCGATCAGCGAGGTCCTGTCGACCATCCCCGCGGTGCGGGACAGCTTCGACGTCGTCATCGTGGACGAAGGCAGTCAGGCCGGCCTGGACAGCCTCTTCCTGCTGTGGCTGGCCCCCCGGGTGATCGTCGTCGGGGATGACCGGCAGTGCACCCCGCCGGACGCCTCCGTCGAGGAGCTCGAACCCGTCTTCACCAGGCTCGACACCCTCCTGCCGGACATCCCGAGCTGGCTTCGGGTGGGCTTCACCCCGCGGTCCAGCCTGTTCTCGCTGCTGCGGACCCGGTTCGGGGACGTCGTCCGGCTGCGCGAGCACTTCCGGTGCATGCCGGAGATCATCGAGTGGTCGTCGGCGATGTTCTACCGGGACGCCCCGCTCGTCCCGTTGCGACAGTTCGGCGCGGACCGCCTCGCCCCGCTGCGTGCCCAGTTCGTGCCGCACGCCTACACCACGTCGACGCCCACCGGCCCGCGCAACCCGATCGAGGCCGAGGCGCTGGTCACCCAGGTGCTCAACTGCGCCGAGGACCCGCGCTACCGGGGGCTGAGCTTCGGCATCGTCGTGCTGCAGGGCACCGCGCAGGCGGAGCTGATCCGCTCCGAGCTGTCCGCCCGGATGTCCGCCGCCGAGCAGCTGCGTCGCCACCTGCGGGTGGGCTCGCCCCCGGACTTCCAGGGCGACGAGCGGGACGTGGTCTTCCTGTCCCTGGTGATCGCGCCGGGGACGTCCACCACCTCGCTGACCCGGCTGGAGTACCAGCGCAGGTTCAACG
The DNA here is from genome assembly GCF_000373365.1 of Parafrankia discariae. NCBI lineage: Bacteria > Bacillati > Actinomycetota > Actinomycetes > Frankiales > Frankiaceae > Parafrankia > Parafrankia discariae. The sequence continues at coordinate 363,543 of NZ_KB891208.1, read as the reverse complement.
TCGCCGCGTCCCGGGCCCGGGACCAGGTCTGGCTGTTCCACTCGGTCTCCACCGCCGACCTGGACCCGGGCGACCTGCGGCACAGCTACCTCAGCTACGTCCTCGCGCACTCGGCGTCGGCGCCGATGGCGATCACGGCGGCGCCGCTCACGCCGTCCGAGGTGAGCCCGGTGCTGCCGCACCCCAGGTTCGACTCGCTGTTCGAGCAGCGGGTGTTCCTGGCACTGAGCTCACGCGGATACCACGTCACCCCGCAGGTCGAGATCAACGGCCGGCGGTTCGACCTCGTGATCTCCGGCGGCCGCGCCCGGCTCGCCGTCGAATGCGACGGGGACGCGACCCGGACCACCGAGGATGTCGAGCGGGACCTGACCCGCGAGCGGGAGCTGCGCCGGGTCGGCTGGCGGATCTGGCGGGTCCGCCGCTCGGAGTTCGAGATCGACGCCGAGGCGGCACTCGCCCCGCTCTGGCCCCGGCTCGCCGCGGCCGGCATCGCCCCCACCATCCCGGTGGCCCTCCCGCCGGCGGCCTCCGATCAGTCGGACCCGGCGATGCTGGTCACCCAGCTCCTCCCGGCCCCCGCCTACGCGAGCCCCGTACCGCCGCCGGCACCCACGGCCGCACCGGCTCCGGTATCGCCTCCGGCACCGGCACCCACGACACCGGCATCGCCTTCCGCGCGGCCGGCGGCGTCCTCGTACCAGTACCCGCCCATGTCCCCGTCCCCGTCCGCGTACCCGGAGCCGTCGAACCCGGGCGCGGGCGGTGCGGGCACCGCCCGGACGGGTGAGGTCCCAGCCGGTGGGGGGAGTCGCACCACCGGCGGCGGATCAGGGGTCACCGGCGACACGGGCCTCGGCGACGCCGAACTCGGCACCGCGGGCTCCGGTGACGCGGGCTCCGGTGACGCGGGCCTGAGCGTCATCGGGCTGGGTGTCGTGGGCCGGGGAGCCGCCGGCTCCGGCTCCGGCCTCACCGGCCCGGGCACAACGGCCGACGGGGCCACCGACCCGGACCGCGCTCCCCGGGGCACCGGAAACTCCCCTGCCACCGGGGACTCCCGGGACGCCCGAACCACCTCGGCCCTGCCCGGCACCGCGAACCCCCCCGACCCGACCAGCCCCTCAGGCTCGGGCCACGCCTCCGACACGGCGGCTTCAAAACCACCGGCTCCCGGTTCGCGGTCGCCTGACGGCCCGCCCACCAGCGGCCAGGCCCCGGACACCCCGCCGACGAACACAGCCACGACGGGCCCGGCGACCGCGGGATGGCCCACCTCCGGCGGGTCACCGACCGGCTGGGCCTCCGTCGGGACCGCCCCGAACGGATTCCCGGGCGTCCCGCACATCTATCCGGGGCCGGACTCCTGGCCGGGCGTCTCGCTCTCGCCCAACGCGCCGTCACTGCCTGGCGGCGCGTCCTCCCCCGACGGGAGGACGCCGGCGAATTCCCCCCAGGTCGGCGGATCGTCGCCTTCCAGCGCACCGGCCGCCTTCGACGATCTGACACGCATCGACTGGACGGCGACTCCTGGCGGATCGGCCCCGCCCGGCGGGGCCACGCCGCCCGGCGGGATCACCCCGCCCGGGGAACCGCCGGCCTCCGGCCCCACGGCCGGGACCTTCGGGCCAGCCACCCCGGGCGGGCCGATCCCCCTCCCGGACGTCTCCCCCTACGGAACCGTGGCAGGCCCGTTCCCCCCGGTCGGCGGCGTGCCCTCCGTCCACTCCGACCCCGACGAACGCCGCCAACGCTGGCGCCCCATCCCCCTCTCCGGACAAGAAGGCCTGGACGACGCCTGACCCCCACCCCCAAAACCCCTGCCTCTGGTCAGGCGGCCGGGCCTCGGGTGGCGGGGGTGGCCCCGTCATCGGTGGTGGGCTCCAGAGCGGGGGGTGGCGGGGTGTTCTCGGTGCGGTCCTGGTCGGGGGAACGGTGCTGGTCGGGGACGCGGGCCTCGTCCCGAGCGCCAGCCTGGTCGTCCCCGTGGCTGTGGTCGGGGCCGTGGTCGGGGCCGTGGTCGCCGGCGCCGCCATGACCACCATCGGCGCCGCTGTGGTCGTCGCCGACGCCGAGATCACCGGCACCGCCGCCAGCGGCAGCGGCATGGTCACGGCCGGAGTCCTGGCTGTGGTCATGGTCGCGGTCGAGGTCGCCGTCCGCGGTGCCGACGATGCGGGCGAAACCGGCTCGGGGCAGCCGGGCCTTCACCGGTGTGGGCTCGCTGAAGTCCGCGCGCCGGATGCGGCAGTAGCCGGATTCGGAGCCGCCCACCAGCCGACCGACCCCGAAGTCCGCCGCCGAGGAGAGGTAGGCGAGCGCGGCCGCCCGGTCCAGCCCGACCTTCGTCTGAAGGAACGTCACCGCCGCGCGCGCCGCCCGGCGCAGGGCCTCCCGTGGATCAGGGTCGAATCCCGACGTTATCCACAGCTCGTCGGTCTCGATGAACGGGTCCCGCAGCGCGCCGAGAGTGGCCCGGGCCGCCGCGTCCCGCAGGGTCACCAGGCGGAGGGTGGCTCGCAGCGGACCTTCCAGCGCGGTCGCGCCGATCATGCCGTCGCCGACGGCGTAGTGGGGGTCGCCGACGGCGAAGAGCGCGCCGGGCACCTGGATCGGCAGATAGAGATGTGCGCCCGGGCCGAGGTCGCGGCAGTCCAGCGCGCCGCCGTGCCGGCCGGCCGAATCGGAGGCGACCGGGCCGTCGGCGACGTCCGCGGCGACGGCCATGATCCCCAGTGTCGGGTTGAGCGGAAAGCGGATCCGGGTGTCGCGGCCGCTCGGCATGGATCCGAAGAGCCGGCCGCGCCGGCGTTCGACCGCGAAGAAGGACGTGGTCGTCCGATACGCCTGCCAGCGCCGGGCGTCGGCGTCGAGGTCGGGCGCCGGGGTCTCCGGAAACTCGCCGGCGAGCAGGCCGGAGCCGTGCCGGGTGGAGATCACGCCGTAGCGGGCGCGGGGGTGCAGTGAGATGACGTCGATCCGCAGCACGTCGCCGGGTTCGGCGCCCCGGACGTACACCGGGCCCGTCACGATGTGCGCGCCGTCGCGGCCGAAGCGGTGCGGTATCCCGGACGCGGCGATCGCCCGCGCGTCCTCGAGCACCTCGGACGGCGCGACGCCGAAACCGCGGAAGAACGTGTCCGGGTCCCGTCCCTGATCCTCGAGGATCCCTTCCTGACTGACCGTGTCGATGGTGACGGTCGTGCCGGGGTCGATGCTCAGTACCGGCCGCGTCCGCGCGGTCGGCAGGGCACCCCAACTGATCGTCTCGGGGGTGGAGGGCAGATAGTGCCGGCCCTCGATCTTTCCTCGTCCGGGTTGCAGGGCCACTCGCGTGCTACCCGTGCCGACGCCGGGCCGTGCCGGACCGGCGACCGGCGTAGGCCACGATCACCCTGGTCGTCGTTCGACGTTCCGGGTCGGAGGGCACGCCTGCGGATGGGACAGCGGACGACCGGACGGCGACGGCGGGCTCGGTAGGAGCCGGTCGCAGACAGTAGCGGTGAGGGCGCTGCACGCGCGTCAGAGTCGCAGTGCGACATGACGCCGAGATGTCGTGGATGTTGCAGTCACGGTCCAGCCCTTGCTCAGCTCCAGCTCAGCGCCACGCGTGGCCCGCCGCGGGCCCACGGAAGGGGTAGCGGACGGGTACGCCACGGCATCCGACGGCCGCCTTCGGTCACCAGCGCGAGGCCGGCGGGCCTGATCCGGGGCCGCCGGAACGGGACCGCCAACACCCGAACACGCGCCGGAGACGAAAACCGACCGACTACCGTGGGCCGACGATGAGCACACGCGGTAAGCCGGACACTGAAGGCACCATCGACCCCGGAAACACCGGCGGAACCGAACGCACCGGCAGAGCCGACGGCGCCGGCAGCACCGGCGGCGCCCACGCCGTCGGCGGCGGGCCGACTGTGGCGGCGACCGGTGAGTTCGGCCTGATCCGGGCGATCACCCGACGCCTCCCCGTCGGGGCGGACGTCCTGCTCGGACCCGGTGACGACGCGGCGGTGGTGGCCGCCCCCGACGGCCGAGTGGTCGTCACGACCGACCTGCTCGTCGAGGGCCGGCATTTTCGGCGCGACTGGTCCTCGGCGTACGACATAGGGCGTAAGGCGGCGGCGCAGAACCTCGCCGACGTCGCCGCCATGGGGGCCCGCCCGACCGCCCTGGTGGTGGGCTTCGCCGCGCCCGGCACGCTGCCCGTCGCCTGGGCCGAACAGCTCGCCGACGGCCTGCGTGACGAGTGTGCCCTGGTCGGCGCGTCGGTGGCCGGCGGCGACGTCAGCTCGGCCGACGGCGTCGTGCTGGGGATCACCGCGCTCGGCGACCTCGCCGGGCGAGCCCCGGTCCGCCGGGACGGCGCCCGCCCCGGAGATCTGGTGGTGCTGGCGGGACGGATCGGGTGGGCCGAGGCCGGCCTGGCCCTCCTGCGCGCCACCACCGAACGACCCGTGGGGCGGCCGGACCCGACCGGCGGCGCCGCGGCGCAGGAGCTCCACCCGGAGATCCTGCTGGCGCACGCCGGGGTCGTGGACGCGCACCGGCGACCCAGCCCGCCCTACGCGCTCGGCCCGCTGCTCGCGGCGGCGGGAGCGCGCGCGATGTGCGACGTGTCGGACGGTCTCCTCGCCGATCTCGGCCACATCGCGGCGGCCTCCGCGGTGTGGATCGACATCGACCGGGCGGCGCTGCCGGTACCGGAACCGATCCGGGACGCCGCCGCGGTGCTGGGGGCAGATCCGCTGACCTGGGTTCTCACCGGAGGTGACGACCACGCGCTGGTCGCCTGCCTCGCTCCCGGAGACCCGCCCCCGGCCGGCTGTGTGGTCATCGGACGGGTGCTGCCCACCTCCGCCGGCGCAGGTCACGGGGTGCTCGTCGACGGGCTCGACCACCGCCGGCGCACCGGATGGGACCACTTCCGCCAGCCCACCTGAGCCGCGTGGGCCACCGACAGCCGGTAGCCCACAGGCACCCCAGGCCCCGGGGACACCCAGGCTCCAGGCCCTGGACACAGGTACGCCCCGCCCTCTCGGAGAGGGCGGGGCGTGACGTGTAGGGCGCCGGCCCGCCAGGTCGCCTCGCGGCGCGATGTCGCACGTAGCGACTCAATTTGGGTCCGGGGGCCATGATACGGACCGGCGCTGTCCATCCTAACGACCCGCGTCACGGTCCTGTTCCCGCTCGCCGGGTACCCGTCGAACAATGCCGCCCCGGCCCGCCGGCTCCCGTCAGACGGCGGACGGCGCCGTCCCCGACGGTGTTGGACCGCCCGGCGCCGGGCGCGTGAGGACGAGCGTCCCGATGTCGTCCACGACGCCGGTCCAGTCGCGGCGGAGCAGGCAGGTCGCCTCGGCGAACTCCACCACGGCCGGGCCGCGCACCATATCTCCCGGCCCGAGGGCCGCTCGGGGAATCACGTCGATCTCGTGCCAGGCACCGTCCGTCCAGGCGCGTCGCCGGCCGCGGCGCGCCGTGGGGTCGGGGCTCGGCGCGACGGGTCTCGGCCTGGGCCCCGGCACGGTCACCACCAGGCGGGCGGCCACCGTCTCGATCTCCCGGCCCGCGGCGACGTGCCCGTACCGGCGCAGGTGCTCGGCTTCGAAGGCGGCCCGGACCGCGTCGACGAGACCGCCGTCCGCGCTCGCGCCGCCGGCCACCGCGCCGCTGCCGCCCGCGGGCTCCGCCACGTCGATGGTCAGCTCGTGGGACTGCCCCGCGTAGCGGCAGTCCAGCCGGCGCTGGAGCACCACCGCGCCGGCGCCCGCCGGGTCGTGGCCGTCCACCGGGCCGTGGCCGCCGGCCAGGTCGGCGCTCGCGACCAGGTCGGTGAACGCGGCCGCCAGGTCGACCTCGCCGAGACGGCCGATGAGCGGGCGGGCGTGGTCGCGCCGGACGTCGCCGATCGCCAGGCCCAGTGCGGAGAGGACACCGGCCGCGAGCGGGACCAGGACCCGGGTCATCCCCAGCTCCTCGGCGAGCGCGCAGGCGTGTGTCCCACCGGCTCCACCGAAGGCGACCAGCACGAGTTCGCGCGGGTCGAGGCCGCGTTCGACGGAGACGACGCGCAGGGCACGGGTCATCTCCGCGTCCGCGACCGCCACCACCCCGGCGGCGGTCTCGACCGCCGAGAGCCCGAGGGGGGCGCCGAGCTCGCGCAGCGCCGCCTCGGCCGCCGTCCGGGAGAGCGTCACCTCGCCGCCGAGACCGGCACCGTCGGCGAGATAGCCGAGGCAGAGGTCGGCGTCGGTGACCGTGGGCCGGGTGCCGCCGCGGCCGTAGCAGGCCGGTCCCGGGTCCGCGCCGGCGGAACGCGGGCCGACGCGCAGCGCCCCGCCGGCGTCGACCCAGGCGATCGACCCGCCGCCGGCGCTGACCGAGTGGACGTCCACCGTGGGCAGCATGATCGGCACCCCGGCGAGCACCGACTCGGCGGTGGTCAGCGCCTGCCCGTCGAGGACCGGGGCGACGTCGGTGGAGGTGCCGCCCATGTCGAAGGTCAACAGGTCGCGCACGCCGGACAGACCGGCCACGTACGCGGCGCCGACCACTCCCCCGGCCGGCCCGGAGAGCACGCAGCGGGCGGCGTGGCCGGCCGCCTCGGCCAGCTCGGTGACCCCGCCCGAGGACTGCATGATCATCGGTACGGTGAGGCCCCGGTCGGCGCAGCGCCGCTCGAGCGCCCGCAGATAGGACGACAGCCGCGGGGTCAGGTAGGCGTCGGCGACGGCGGTGGTGAACCGCTCGTACTCGCGGAAGACCGGCAGGACCTCGCTGGAGGCCACCACCGTGACCCCGGGCAGCCGGGCGCGCAGCGCGGTCGCGACGGTGCGCTCGTGGTCGGGGTGGGCGAAGGAGAACAGCAGGCACACGGCGACCGCGTCGAGGCCGGGGACGGCCGCGACCTCCTCGACGACCCGGTCCACCTCGGCGGCCCGCAGCGGCTCGAGCACCCCGTGCGGGCCGCACCGTTCCGCCACGGTGAAGCGCAGCTCGCGCGGGACGAGGGCCGGCGGCCGGTCCAGGGTCAGGTCGTAGAGCGACGGTCGGTTCTGCCGGCCGATCTCGATCACGTCGCGGAACCCGCGGGTGGTCACCAGGGCCGTGCGGGCCCCGGCCCGCTCCAGCAGCGCGTTCGTCGCGACGGTGGTGCCGTGGGCGAACGTGCCCACGAGCGGTCCGTCCAGCTCCGCGACGGCGAGGGCGGCGAGCACCCCGTCGGACGGGTCGGCGGGCACCGAGGGGACCTTGGCGAACCGCACCGCGCCGTCCGGGTCGACGGCGACCAGGTCGGTGAAGGTGCCGCCGACGTCCACTCCGAGGCGGACCCTGCCGGCGGGACGGCCCCGACCGGCGGCTGACTCCTCGTGATCGACCACGCGGCTTTCCACCCCTCTGCCGGCTCCCCTGACGTGCTGGTTCCGCGCCGACCGATCCCCGGCCGGCAGTCACCCAGAGCGACGCGACCGGGCCGCGTGATCACCCGGCGAGCGACGGGGGCGAGGACGCCACCGGGAGCCTCGGACGGGCGTCAAGAACCCCCCGCGGACCACGCCCGCCGGTCGGTCCGGACCGCGTCCGTCGCCTGACCATTGCTTCTGGTGTCAGGGAAAGCCACCCACGGCCGACGGACGGCCCGGCGGGAACACCGGCCAACCGATCGACCCGGCCAAATGGTGTCAATTGTGATGTGACGTCTGGCAGGGCACCTCAAGCGGGTCCCTCCACGGCGGGTAACCTGAGCAGACGGTAGCGAAGGGCCTGTGAACAGGCGAGAGATGTACACCGTGGATAGAGGCGATTGGCCCCGTGACAGCACCGACGGTACCCGCGTCAGAACCTGACTTCGGCCCCAACGAGTGGTTGGTCTTCGAGATCTACCAGCAGTATCTCGAAGATCCGGAGAGCGTCTCCGCCGAATGGCGTGAGTTCCTCTCCGACTACCGTCCCGCGAACCCGTCCGCCCCGGCTGTGGCGGGCGCACCGGTCGCCGGCGACGGACAGGCGGCCGCCGCCACCGCCTCCGGTTCACCGCGCCCGCCGGTGCCCTCCGCACCCTCTCCGGCACCCGCCGCGAGCGCACCGGCTCCCGCCGCGGCGGCTCCGGCCCAGGCCGCGGCGCCCGTGGCGAAGCCGGCGGCGAAGCCCGCCGCGGCCGGGGCCCAGACCCCGCTGCGCGGCGCGTCGGCCCGGGTGGTCTCGAACATGGAGACCTCGCTGCACATCCCGACGGCGACCTCCGTGCGCGCCGTGCCGGCGAAGCTGCTGGCCGACAACCGGATCGTCATCAACCGGCATCTGGCCCGGTCGAGCGGCGGCAAGATCTCCTTCACCCATGTCATCGGCTACGCCATGGTCAAGGCGCTGGTCGACCACCCGGCGATGAACGCGTCGTACGCCGAGGTCGGCGGCAAGCCCACCCTGGTGCAGCCCGAGCACGTCAACCTCGGTCTGGCCATCGACCTGGTGACGCCCAAGGGGCGCCAGCTCGTCGTCGCCGCCGTGAAGAAGGCCGAGACCCTCGACTTCAGCCAGTTCTGGCTGGCGTACGAGGATCTCGTCCGCCGTGCACGGACGAACAAGCTGACGATGGACGACTTCGCCGGCGTCACGATCAGCCTGACCAACCCCGGCGGCATCGGGACGGTGCACTCCGTCCCGCGGCTCATGGAGGGCCAGGGCACGATCATCGGTGTCGGGGCCATGGAGTATCCGGCCGAGTTCCAGGGCGCGTCGCAGCAGACCCTGTCGAAGCTCGCCATCTCCAAGATCATGACTCTGACCAGCACGTACGACCACCGGATCATCCAGGGCGCGCAGTCCGGAGAGTACCTGCGGCGCATTCACGAGCTGCTGCTCGGCGCCGACGGGTTCTACGACGAGATCTTCCACTCGCTGCGCGTGCCCTACGTCCCGGTGCGCTGGCTGCCCGACATCTCCGCGCACCACGAGGGCGACCTCGACCACGGCGCGCGGGTGCTCGAGCTCATCCACGCCTACCGGGTGCGCGGGCACCTGATGGCCGACACCAACCCGCTCGAGTTCGCCATCCGCAGCCACCCGGACCTCGACATCATCGGGCACGGGCTGACCCTGTGGGACCTCGACCGGGAGTTCCCCGTCGGGGGGTTCGCCGGCCAGCGCACGATGTCGCTGCGTGACGTGCTCGGTGTGCTGCGCGACTCGTACTGCCGCCGCGTCGGCATCGAGTACATGCACATCCAGGAGCCCGCGGAGCGCACCTGGATCCAGGCCCGGGTCGAGCGCTCGGCCGAGCGGCCCGACCCGGCCGAGCAGCTCTACGTGCTGGAGCGCCTCGGCGCCGCCGAGGCGTTCGAGTCCTTCCTGCAGACCAAGTACGTCGGCCAGCGCCGGTTCTCCCTGGAGGGCGCCGAGTCGACGATCCCGCTGCTCGACGAGATCCTCGGCCGGGCGGCGGAGGCCGCCATGGACGAGGTCGTCATCGGCATGGCCCACCGCGGCCGGCTCAACGTGCTGGCGAACATCGTCGGCAAGTCGTACCGGCAGATCTTCGACGAGTTCGAGGGCTACGTCGACCCGCAGACCGCGCACGGCTCGGGAGACGTCAAGTACCACCTGGGCGCCGACGGTGTCTACACCGACCAGGACGGCCGCACCGTCCCCGTGTCGGTGGTGGCGAACCCGTCCCACCTCGAAGCCGTCGACGCGGTGCTCGAGGGCGTGGCCCGCGCCAAGCAGGACGTGCTGGACAAGGGCTTCAGCGGCTACACCGTCCTGCCGGTGCTGATCCACGGTGACGCGGCGTTCGCCGGTCAGGGCGTGGTCGCCGAGACGCTGAACCTCTCCCAGCTGCGCGGCTACCGCACCGGCGGCACCGTGCACGTGGTCATCAACAACCAGGTCGGCTTCACCACGTCGCCGACGTCCAGCCGCTCCTCGGTCTACGCCACCGACGTGGCGCGGATGGTGCAGGCGCCGATCTTCCACGTCAACGGGGACGACCCCGAGGCGTGCGTCCGGGTCGCGACGCTGGCCTTCGCGTACCGGCAGGAGTTCAACAAGGACGTCGTCATCGACCTCGTCTGCTACCGGCGCCGCGGCCACAACGAGATGGACGAGCCGTCCTTCACCCAGCCGCTGATGTACGACACCATCGCCTCCAAGCGCTCGGTGCGCAAGGTCTACACCGAGGCGCTGATCGGCCGTGGGGACATCACCCGCGACGAGGCCGAGCAGGCGATGAAGAGCTACCGCGCCGAGCTGGAGAAGGCGTTCGCCGAGACCCGGGAGACCACGACCCGGCCCACGCCGCAGCCGCGCATCGTGACCACGCCGGCGGAGGCCGCCGCGGCCGCCGCGGTCACCACCGCGGTGTCGCCCGAGGTGGTCAAGAAGGTCGTCGACACCCAGGTCAACATTCCGGACGGGTTCGTCATGCACCCGCGCCTGCGCCCGCAGATCGAGCGCCGGGCGCAGATGGTCGAGACCGCCGCCATCGACTGGGCGCTGGCCGAGACCATCGCCTTCGGGACCCTGCTGCTCAACGGCGTCTCGGTGCGACTCACCGGCCAGGACAGCCGGCGTGGCACGTTCGGCCAGCGGCACTCCGTGCTGGTCGACCGCTACACCGCCGAGGAGCACACGCCGCTGCGCACCCTGCGCGAGGACGGCGACTCGCAGGTCGGCACCTTCTACACCTACGACTCGCTGCTCTCCGAGTTCGCGGCGATGGGCTTCGAGTACGGCTACTCGGTGGCCCGCTCCGACACCCTGGTGCTGTGGGAGGCGCAGTTCGGCGACTTCGCCAACGGCGCGCAGTCGATCATCGACGAGTTCATCTCGGCCGGTGAGGCCAAGTGGGGCCAGCGCTCGTCGCTGACGCTGCTGCTCCCGCACGGCTACGAGGGCCAGGGCCCCGACCACTCCTCGGCCCGCATCGAGCGCTTCCTCTCGCTGTGCGCGGACGGCAACATGACCGTCTCGGCGCCGTCCAGCCCGGCCAGCTACTTCCACCTGCTGCGCCGGCAGGCGTTGTCGCCGGTGCGCCGGCCGCTGATCGTCTTCACGCCGAAGTCGATGCTGCGGCTCAAGGCGGCGGCGTCCTCCGTCGAGGAGCTCACCGGAGGATCCTGGCAGCCGATCATCGACGACGCGGCGGTCAGCGACCCGGCCAGCGTGAAGCGCGTGCTCCTGTCGGCCGGCAAGGTCTACTACGACCTGGCCGCCGCGCGGGTGAAGCGCAACGACGCGCAGCGGTTCGCGCTGCTCCGCGTCGAGCAGCTCTACCCGACCCCCGGGCCGGAGCTCGCCGCGCTGCTGCGCCGCTACCCGAACGTCACCGACCTGGTCTGGGTCCAGGAGGAGCCGGCGAACCAGGGCGCCTACCCGCACATGGCGCTGAACCTGCCCGAGTCGCTGCCGGACGGCCTGCGGCTGCGTCGGGTCTCGCGCCGCGCCGCGGCCGCCCCCGCGGGCGGCTCGTCCTCGGTGCACGAGCGCGAGCAGGCCGCGCTGGTCGAGGCGGCCTTCGGGGACTGACCCCAGCGGCACACCCGTGCCAGCCGGCCGCGTGCCGGTCAGGAGACACCTCCGGCGGTGCGCCGGGCCCGTTTACTTCGGGCCCGGCGCACCGCCGGACCTCGTTGGCGCCGCCGCCCGGTCGGGGCGGATACCTTTCCACCATGTACTTCACCGACCGGGGCATCGAGGAGCTGGCCGCCCGCCGCGGCGAGGAATCGGTGTCGTTCGACTCGCTCGCCGACGCCCTGCGCACCTTCGTCGACCTGCACCCGCAGTTCGAGGACGCCGTCGAGCAGCTCGCGACCTGGCTGGCCCGCCCCGACGACGACCCGGACCTCTGACCCACCGCCGGGCACCGGGCCGGTGTGCCCGGGGCCGGTCGGCCGCGCGCGGCCAGACGGTCGGCTAGACGGTCAGGACGAGCTTGCCGAAGACCTCGCCGGCCGCGAGACGCCCGAAGGAGACCCGGGCGTCGGCGAGCGGGCGGACGTCGTCTACGAGCGGGCGGGTGCCGGTGCGTTCCAGGAGGTCGACCAGCTCGGCGAGCTCGCCGCGCGTGCCCATCGTCGAACCGATCACCGAGAGCTGCAGGAAGAAGATGCGGTTGAGCTCGGCCGGCGGGTTCGGGCCGCTGGTGGCCCCGGAGCAGACGATCCGGCCACCCGGGCGCAGTGAACGCACCGAGTGCGACCAGGTGGCGGCCCCGACCGTCTCGATGACGGCGTCGACCCGCTTCGGCAGGCGCGCCCCCGACTCGACGGCCAGATCGGCCCCGAGCTCGAGCGCCCGCCTGCGCTTGGACTCGTCCCGGGAGGTGACGAACACGGTGTGACCCGCCGCCTTGCCGATCATCAGGGCCGCGGTGGACACTCCGCCGCCGGCACCCTGGACGAGCAGCGTCCCGCCGCCGTCCGCCGGCAGGCCCGCCCGGCTGACCACCATGCGGTACGCGGTGAGCCAGGCCGTGGGCAGGCAGGCCGCCTCCTCCCACGACAGGGCCGCCGGCTTGGGCACGAGGTTGCCCCGTGGGACGGCGATCCGCTCCGCGAGCGTGCCGGGATGCAGCTCGGAGAGCAGGGTCCGCTTCGGGTCCAGGGTCTCGTCACCGTCGCCGCGAGCCGGGTCACCGATGACCGCGTGGATGATCACCTCGTCGCCGTCCGCGCTGACCCCGGCCGCGTCGCAGCCCAGGATCATGGGCAGACGCTCGGGTGGCAGCCCGACGCCGCGCAGGCTGAACAGATCGTGGTGGTTCAGCGCGGCGGCCCGCACGGTGACCGTGGTCCAGCCTTCGGGCACGACCGGTTCCGGCTGGTCGCCGACCGCGAGGCCGGCCAGCGGATCGTCCGGGTCGATGGCGACGGCGGCGGCGGCGAGCACGAGCGCAACCCTAGGACGACGCCGCCCGGCGACGCCACCGAACCGCCCGTCCCCGTCGCCCGCTCCGGGCTTCCGGTCCGTGTCCGATCCGTGTCCGGTTCCGGGGAACGCGGCATACGACACGGCCCGACGCCACCGTCGTTCTTCGTCATGGTTCGCCCGGATCCCTCCCGCACGCCGGGGCGACCGGGGAGATCGACCACCGGCCGACCGGCGGGCTTCGGTAGCCCGGCCGTCGCGCGGTCGGACCGGATGTGTTGAACTCAATCCCGTGGTTACCCAGGGGAGTACGCCGGCCTCGGCCAGCCGGGACGGGGGCGGCCGGAACGGGGTCGCCCGAGATGGGCTCGTCCGGGACGGCGACCGCCGCCGGTTCGGCTGGCGACGACGCCGGCCGGTCCCCGTACCGGAACCGCCGGTGGTGCTCGTGACGGAGGGCGACCCGGTGATCATCGTCCCGTCGGCGGACTTCGTCTGCTGCTCCTACAAGGGCTGTGGCGCGCTGCGCCCGCTGACCGAGGCCAGCGAGAACCGCCCCTGCCCCGGCTGCGGCCGGGTCTGAGCCCCCCGTCCAGACAAGCGTGGCGGGTGAGCGAGTCCGGGGACTCGCTCACCCGCCACGGTTTCGCCACAGGGCCCGCGGGGGCCCGCGGAGGTGTGCTGCTAGCGGCGGGCGACTCCGTCGGCGCGGGCTGCCGCGGCGACGGCGGTCGAGACCGCGGGCGCGACACGCTTGTCGAAGACGCTCGGGATGATGTTGTCATCGGCCAGCTCGTCGGCGATCACGTCGGCGAGCGCCCGGGCGGCCGCGAGCTTCATGCCCTCGGTGACCCGGCTGGCACGCACGTCCAGCGCGCCCCGGAAGACACCCGGGAAGGCCAGCACGTTGTTGATCTGGTTCGGGTAGTCGCTGCGGCCGGTGGCCACGATCCGGGCGTACTTGTGGGCGATCTCGGGGTCGATCTCCGGATCCGGGTTCGCCATCGCGAAGACGATCGCCTCCGGAGCCATCGTGGCGACGGATTCCTCGGGCACCTTGCCCGCGGAGAGGCCGAGGTAGACGTCCGCCCCGGCCAGCGCCTCGTTGATCGAACCGCGCAGGCCCGCCTTGTTCGTCTCGGCGGCGAGGGCGGCCTTGACCGTCGTCAGGCCGTCCCGACCGGGGTAGATCATGCCGCGGCTGTCGCCGACGGCGATGTCACCGATGCCGGCGGCGAGCAGGATGCGGGTCACGGCCACGCCGGCGGCACCGGCGCCCGACACGACGGCCCGCAGGTCGCCGAGGGTGCGCCCGGTCAGCCGCGCGGCGTTCTCCAGCGCGGCGAGCGCGACGATCGCGGTGCCGTGCTGGTCGTCGTGGAAGACGGGGATGTCGACGCGGTCCTGCAGCATCGACTCGATCGCGAAGCAGCGCGGGGCTGAGATGTCCTCGAGGTTCACTCCACCGAAGCCCGGGGCGAGGCGGGCGACCGTGTCGACGATCTCCTCGACGTCGGTGCAGTCGAGGCAGATCGGCACCGCGTCGACCCCACCGAAGTGCTTGAAGAGGGCCGCCTTGCCCTCCATCACCGGCAGGGCGGCCGCGGGGCCGATGTCACCCAGGCCCAGGACGGCCGTTCCGTCGGTCACGACGATCACAGTGTTGGCACGCCAGGTGTACTCGTCGGCCAGGGCCGGCGTCTCGGCGATCGCCGTGCACACCCGGGCCACGCCGGGGGTGTAGGCGAGCGAGAGGTCCTCGCGGTTGTTCAGGGGTGCGGTCAGCCCGATTCCGATCTTCCCGCCGCGGTGCAGCGCGAAGGCGGGGTCGTCGTCGGACGGGCGCGGGCTCGGCCCGTCGAACCCCGGCGACGTCACCGGTGCCGCGGGCGAGACGGGCCCATCGGTCGGGGCCGCGAGGGACGAGTCGAGGGTCGTGTGGTCTGTGGTTGCGGTCACGAAAGGGGCTCCTCGGACAAGCCACGGCGGTTCCGTCCGGCGAACGGTGTCACTGACCGGACGTGGCTGGACGTTCCCGGGGCCCCGGCGAAGATCGGGCGTTCGCGGGGCTGCGGGCACTGCTGCGCCGCCTCGACGTGTGAGGCGGCTGGACTGCCACATGCCTGCGACGGGGGTGGCCCGACGCTGCTTCCAATATGACACGCGCGAGGCTCCGGGCCTCCTGGTCCGGTTCACCTGCGGCCAACCCCGGATGACATCCGCGTGAAACATGCGTGCGCCGCCCGGACGCCGCGAAGTAGCTGAACTGTGACGTAATGGCACTTGTCGGGCTCCCCGCGATGAGTCCGGCCCAGGCCGTTCACAGCCGTCCGTCGTCCCGCGTTTCCGCACCTGTCGCCCATCCGACTCCGGGGGGCGGCGTCGCGCGGAGTCCGTGCCGCCAGGTCCGGCACACCCGGCGGCACGCTACGGCGCCCGGCCCGACCCGACGGCGGGCGGTGGCTCGGGGCGGGGCGCCGGTCCGCTCCCGGCGACGCGCCGGAAGGCCGCCGCCGGAGCTCCCGTTGCGTTTTCGGAAACGAGCCGAAACCGGCCCGCAGCGTCGGCCCGGGCGCGGAATCCGCCGCGTTTCGGACTGGTTTCCGCACAGCCGCGGCGGCAATGATCGCGTGCCTCGCGACACATCCACCACCGATAAAGCGTGAGACGATTCACTCGAAACGCGAGCGTTGTTCGTCCGTGGACCCGCGGAGTGCGACAGGCGACGCACGGGGGTTTCGAACGCGGCTCGGGTCGACCCGCGATCACCATCCGCCGACCGTCATCTCACGGAGTGGAAGCCGCACGTGTCGGGCCGATCCCGATGTCAACCAGCCGAAGCGGCACGTCCACCGACGGCACACGGCAGGCGACGAGGCTGGCCGGGAATCGCCGCGCCCAACCTAGTAGCGTGCGTTGTCGTGGAGGTAACCGAGCTGCCGATCGCCGATGCCTGGTTGTTCACCCCTCGCCAGCACTCCGACCCGCGCGGAACATTCCTAGAATGGTTCCGTGTGGACGCGCTGGAATCGGTGACCGGGCACCGGCTTGAACTCGCCCAGGCGAACGCCAGTGTCAGCCGGGCGGGAACGCTGCGCGGCGTGCACTACGCCCAGGTGCCGCCCAGCCAGGCAAAGTACGTGACCTGTGTCAGCGGCCGGGTACTGGACTGCGTCGTCGACATCCGGGTCGGTTCGCCGACCTTCGGGTCGCACGCGGCCGTCCTGCTCGACGACGTCGACCGGCGGGGCCTGTACGTGTCCGAGGGGCTCGGGCACGCCTTCATGGCGTTGACGGACGGCGCCGCGATCACCTACCTGTGCTCCACGCCGTACACGCCGGAGCGCGAGTTCGGGATCAACCCGCTCGATCCCGACCTGGCCCTGCCGTGGCCGGCCGAGCTGACCCCGCTGCTGTCGGAGAAGGACACCGCGGCGCCCACGCTGAGCCAGGCCGCGGCGGCGGGCCTGCTCCCCACCTACGCAGACTGCCGAGCCTTCTACGACTCGCTGCGGCCGCTGAGCACCGGCGCGAGCCGCGGCTGACCGCACCGCTCCCGCGGGCGGTTCAGGCCCGGGGCGGCCGGCCGCGGCGCAGTGGGCGCGGGCGTGGCCAGTACCGGGCCACGACCCGGCCGAGGACGTCGCCGGCCGGGATCATCCCGAACGTCGCGCTGTCGGTGCCGGCGCGCACGTTGTCCGAGCGCAGCCACCAGGATCCGTCCGGGTCGGTGAACTCGGCCCGTTTGACCCCCAGCCCCCGTTCGGGCAGCCGCGCCACCACCACGTCACCCGGTCGGGGTGGCACGCCCCACAGCACGAGGCAGGCGTCGCCGTCATTCAGGGTCGGTCGCATCGACTCGCCGCGGACAGCGACCGCCCGCACGGAAACACGTGGGCTCACAGGGGTAGGTTGCCAGAAGGCGGGAAACCGGTCCGCGGACTTCCACTCGCGAGCCACGTCCCGCGATCGCAACCACCCAGGGCCGACCCGCCCGGCGCGGACGCGGCCGCCCCTGGGCGACAGACCCGAGGCGATACAGAGAGGACGGCGGCATGAGCCTGCTGCATCCCGCGATCAGCGTCAGTGCCCACTGTGACCTGCCCTGCGGCGTCTACGACCCGGCCCAGGCGAAGGTCGAGGCCCAGTCGGTCAAGGCCATCCAGGAGAAGTACCAGGCCAACACGGACCCGGAGTTCCGGGCCCGCGCGCTCGTCATCAAGGAGGAGCGCGCCGAGCTGGTCAAGCACCACCTCTGGGTGCTCTGGACCGACTACTTCAAGCCGAACCACCTGGAGAAGTACCCCCAGCTGCACGACCTGTTCTGGCAGGCCACCAAGGCGGCCGGCGCGGCCGGCGCCAAGGGCTCGGTCGACCCGACGCAGGGCCAGAAGCTGCTGGACCTGATCGACGAGATCTCCACGATCTTCTGGGAGACGAAGGCCGCCGCCTGAGTCCCGGGCGACAGCCAGGGCCGGGCGTTCCCGCCGGGTGGCCGAGTGCCAGCCGGCGGGGGCGTCCGGTTTTGCGTGTGGCTCGGGCGTCCCGCCGGCTGGTGGGGCGGGTGCCCGTCCACCGGGGATCTCAGTGATCGCATCCCGCCAGGAGCGGACATGATCAGACCTGCCCGGCGCGGGGACGTCGCAGCCGTCCTCACCCTGGTCCGCGGCCTCGCGGCCTACGAGCGCGAGCCGGACGCGGTCGCGATGACCGCCGACGACCTCACCGCGGCCCTGTTCGGCGAACCACCCGCGGCGTACTGCCTGGTGGCGCGGCCGCCGGGCGATACGGCCGCCACCACCGCCGACGACGCCGCCACCGCCACCGGTGCCGACGCCACCGACGTGGTGGGCTTCGCGATGTGGCATCCGACCTTCTCCACCTGGACGGGGAAGACTGGGATGTACCTGATCGACCTGTTCGTCCGGCCCGAGCACCGCCGCGCCGGGCACGGCCGGGAGCTGCTGACCGAGCTCGCCCGGATCTGCGGGCGGCGCGGCTACCAACGGCTGGAATGGGCCGTCCTGGACTGGAACACCCCCGCGCACGACTTCTACCGGTCGGTGGGGGCGGCACCCACCTCGGAGTGGACCACCTGGCGGCTGGACGCCCGCGCGATCGACGCGCTGGCCGACCCGCGCCCGCATCACGGCGGTGTTACCTGACGTGCACCTTCCCGGCTCAAACCGTGCCCTGAAGGTCACTGTCATCTAACCCCCGGCCCGGCTCCCCGACCGCCGGCGGACGCCGCCCCGGCCCCGCCCGGCACCGAGAACACCCAGGTGGCCGGGCAGAAATCGGCCATCCGTGACCAGTCGGGCCCGTGGCGCCCTGTTCTGATCACCCGACCTGCGATACCCCAGGCGGGCTGGGTACGGTGGTGAACGACGGGGCCCCACGCGAGTCGGACCTCCTCGGCAGGGCCATCATCGGAGTAACACCCCGCTGGTTCGGGTAGGCGCCGGCACCGGAGTGTCGTCCGGAAACGGACACAACACCACGGGCCGCAGGAAACCCCACCTCGCGACGCAGGCAACCGCGACCCAGTCAGATCGAGACCAACGAACGAGCAACACCCGGTGACGGAAACACCCGACACAAACGCACGAAGACCGACATCATCGACGAGGACCTTCCTCGCACGACCCGGGCTCTTGGGGGTAGGAACGTGAATCCGACGCCTTCGACCGGCGGCGCGGAGAACTCCGGCGGCACCTCGGGCGAGGCCACCCACGGCGGCGGCCCGCACGATGTCGTCCAGCTCACCCTGCCCGCCGCGAGCGCCTATCTGACCGTCCTGCGGACGGCCACCGCGTCGCTCGCGGCCCGGCTGGACTTCACCCTCGACGACATCGAGGACCTCCGGATCGCGGTGGACGAGGCGTGCGCGCTGCTGCTCGTCTCCGCCGTTCCCGGCTCGTCGCTGGAATGCAGGTTCGCCCTCGAGCCCGGCGTCATGAAGGTCCTGGTCACCGTCGAGAGCCTCGACGGTGAGCCGCCCTCCACCGAGACGTTCGCCTGGACGGTGCTGACCGCGCTGGCGGGCGACGTCTCCAGCTCGACCGGTCCGGGTTCCCGGGTCAGCATCGCCCTCCAGAAGCGCCGTGGTGTCCGGGCCGACCTGGGCGAGCCCCCGGCCGGGCACGTTCGCGGCTCCGGCGCGGCCTCCACAGCGGCCCTCGGCGACACGGTAGGCACGTCGTGACTTCAGCCGGCAGAACACCAACCACCCCACGTACGGTCCCCGCGAACCGCGCGGGCGGCCTCGGCCCCGCGGACGCGGGTGACCCGGTCGCGGCGCTCAGCCAGCGCGGAGCCGGCGACCTCACGGGAACAGATCTGGCCAGCACCGAGATCGCCGGAACGGACGTCGCCGGCGTCACCGGAGCGGCGCGGGCGGCCGACGGGCTGGCCGAGCACGCGTCCGACGCCGAGTACGGCGGCCCGGCGCCTGCCTCGACCGTGGGCGAGCAGGCCCAGCCGGACGAGACCGTCGACGCGGCGGGCCCGGGCTCCCGGTCCGGCTCGTCCGGGCATGGCGCCGGCTCGCCGGATCGGATCCGGGCCCGGGCGCTGTTCGTCCGCCTGGTGTCGCTGCCCGAGGGTGACCCGGAGCGGGCCGCCCTGCGCGACCAGCTGGTCCGCATGCACCTTCCGCTCGTCGAGTACCTCGCCCGGCGGTTCCGCAACCGCGGCGAGCCGCTCGACGATCTGGTGCAGGTCGCGACCATCGGGCTGATCAAGTCCGTCGACCGGTTCGACCCGGAGCGCGGGGTCGAGTTCTCGACCTATGCGACCCCGACGATCGTCGGGGAGATCAAGCGGCACTTCCGCGACAAGGGCTGGGCGATCCGGGTGCCCCGCCGGCTCCAGGAGCTCAAGCTCTCGCTGACGAAGGCCACCTCCGAGCTGTCCCAGTCGCTGGGCCGCTCGCCGACGGTCAGCGAGATCGCCCGACACCTGGAGATGACCGAGGAAGAGGTCCTGGAGGGCCTCGAGTCGGCGAACGCCTACTCGGCCGTCTCGCTGGACGCGCCCGACTCCGGGGACGACGAGGCTCCGGCCGTCGCCGACACCCTCGGAGTGCAGGACGAGTCGCTGGAGGGCGTGGAGTACCGCGAGTCCCTCAAGCCGCTGCTGGAGAAGCTTCCCCCGCGGGAGAAGCGCATCCTGCTGCTCCGCTTCTTCGGCAACATGACCCAGTCGCAGATCGCGAACGAGCTCGGCATCTCACAGATGCACGTGTCCCGGCTGCTGGCCCGCACGCTGGCCCAGCTCCGCCGCGGGCTACTGGAAGACGGCTGAGCTCGTAAGACGGCTGAACCGGGCCGGCACCCGCCGTCCGAACCGCCCGTCCTGTTCGCCGCCTGCTCTGTTCGGCTGCCTGTCCGGCCCGCGCTCGGCGCGGATACGCACGGCACCGCCCGCCGGCGAACCGACCCCTGGGCCCGGGTCGGTTCAGACCCCCACCCGGCCGACCCCGCGCACCGCCGTCACGCGTCGCCCTCCCGGGCCGGCCCGGCGTACCCGCCGCCGAAGCCCAGGGCCACGATGATCGCCAGCGGAACCACCACCAGCGGCACGCCGTAGCCGTACAGACCACCCTGCAACAGGCCCCAGGCGACGGGGAGACACAGCACCTGGGTCACCAGCGCCGGCGACCGGAAACCGGACCGGCCGCGCAGAACCCCCCAGGTCACCAGGCCCAGGCAGGCCGCACCCACCAGCGCGAGCAGACCGCCGGTCTCCGCCCGGCCGACGTCCTCGATGTCGGCGCCGAAGCCCCGGACCATCAGCAGCGCGCCCAGGCCGGTGAGCACCGCCGTCTCCACACCGAGCAGCACGCCCGCGGTCAGCAGCGGACGCGGCAGAACCCGGCCGCCCGGAGCCGGAGCAGGGCCGGAGGCCCCCGCGGGGCCGCGGTTGGTACCCATCCGCCGAGATTACGTCCCGTTCGCCATGGCGGCACTGCGCGGACCACGCCGGAACGCCTGCGGCGCGGCGCGGGATCCGCACGGACGGTGTGAGAGTTTTCCCAGCCGACGCCCGGAATGGTTGCGCAGGCTACCGTATTGGCATGCGCGGGCTGCTGGTCGTCAATCCGGTCGCGACCACTACTACCGAGCGGGTCCGCGACGTGCTCGCCACCGCTCTCGCCGCGGACGTGGCCCTGGAGACGGTGGTCACCAAGGGGCGCGGCCACGGGGTGGAGCTCGGTGCCCGGGCCCGCGAACTCGGCGTCGACGTGGTGATCGTCCTCGGTGGCGACGGCACCGTGAACGAGATCGTCAACGGCCTGGTCGGGAGCGGCCCCGCGGGCGAGGGCCCGGCGCTGGCCGTCGTCCCGGGCGGGAGCACCAACGTCTTCGCCCGGGCGCTCGGGTATTCGGCGTCCCCGGTGGAGGCCACCGGGGAGCTGCTCGCCGCGCTGCGCGAGGGCCGCTCCCGTCAGGTGAGCGTGGGCCGGGCCCGGTACGGCGACCAGACCCGCTACTTCACGTTCTGCCTCGGCATGGGTCTCGACGCCGACGTGGTCGCCGCGGTCGAGCGCCGCCGTGAGAAGGGCCGCCGCAGCACCGCCGGGCTGTTCCTGCGCTGCGCGACCACCGAACTCGTCCGCCGGGTCGGCCGCTCCGGCCCGGCGATCAGCATCACCGCGGCAGGCGGCGTCCTGGACGGGGGCGCCGCCGGGCGCTCGGCGGCCGACGGCGACCCGGCCGCTGCCGACGGCGCCGAGGCCGACAGCCCCGTGACCGATGGTGCCGCTGCCGACGCCTCGGCGCCCGACGGCGCCGAGGCCGCGCGGCGGGGCCGGGAGCCCGTCGAGGTGTCACTCGCCATCGTCTGCAACACGCGGCCCTGGACCTACCTCAACAACCGGCCGGTCGCCGCCTGCCCGGAGGCCTCCTTCGACATCGGCCTGGACCTGGTGGGGCTGCGCCACACCCGGCTGTCGAGCGTGTTGCGGACGGGACTCCAGATGCTGGGCGACGACTCGGCCCCCCGGGGCCGCAACGTCGTCACGTTGCATGACGCGGCGGCGGTGACCCTGCGGGCCGATCGGCCGGTCGCGGTGCAGATGGACGGCGAGGTCCTGGGAAGCTTCGAACTGGTGGAGCTCACCGACCACCCGCGGGCCCTGCGCGTCATCGCCTAGCACCCGGCACGTCGAGCACCGCCGGGAGCCCGGCGCGGTCGCCCCGGGGCCACTCAGGGGCGCCGCAGCGCCTGACCGACGCCCACGGGGTCGTCACAGATCACGCCGTCGACACCCGCGTCGCGAAGCTCGATCGCCGTCGCCGGGTCAGTGACCGTCCAGGTGACGAGGCGGACCCCGGCCCGCCGCGCGCGCGGCACCGCGTCGGCCACGCCCAGCACGGCCGACACGTGCGCGTGTAGCTCCGTGTGGCCCGCCGAGCGGGCGTAGGCGACCCCGCCGCTCACCGACATCCGCGGCATCGTGAGGAACGCGGTCGCGACGCCGAGCCCGGCGTCGCGGATCGCCTCGATCGCGAACCAGTCGAACGACGAGACCGTGATTCCCGGCACGGACCGGTTCGCCGGCGCCGGGCTCCCCGCGGAGCTTGACGTGCCCGGCGCACCGTCAGGTCCGGCCGGCCGGCCGGACCCGGCGAGCCCGCCAGGCCCGTCAAGCCGAGCCCGCAGCAGCTCGATGAGCGCGTGGGCCGTGCGCTCGCGTGGAGCGTCGAAATCCGGCTGGCCCGGCTGGTTCTTGATCTCCAGGATGAGGCGGCCACGGCCGTCCCAGACGTCGAGCATCTCGGTCAGCAGCGGGATGCCACGGCTGGCGAGCTCACTGGTCGAGCGGCGGATGACAGCCCGACCGCCCAGCCGGGGCAGCCGCGCGTCATGCACGCACACCAGGTCGCCGTCGGCGCTGCGGCGCACGTCGAGTTCAACCCCGTCCGCGCCCGCCCGTAGCGCGGCGTCCACGGCCTCGAGTGTGTTCTCCGGACCGGGTGTCCGGCTTCCACGATGGCCCAGAACCTCCATCGCCCCATCCTGCGCGGTCCGTTCCAGGCGGTCACGCCGCGTGGAGAGTGGATCGGTCGGGTGTTCCGCGACTCAACCTGCCGTCGGTTACCTGCGGTCAGTTACGTGCCGGTCGTATGCCAGGCAGTCCGGATGGCTGCCTGAGCGGTCCTCGGCCTACGCGGCCATCTGATTCGGGTGATCTTCAGTCTGGATGGTCATCAGTGCTGTGTCGGCATCGGTGCCTGTCGTGCTGGCACCAGTGTCGTGCTGGCATTG
Source organism: Parafrankia discariae (assembly GCF_000373365.1). Taxonomy (NCBI): domain Bacteria; kingdom Bacillati; phylum Actinomycetota; class Actinomycetes; order Frankiales; family Frankiaceae; genus Parafrankia; species Parafrankia discariae. The sequence continues at coordinate 340,404 of NZ_KB891208.1, read as the reverse complement.
GTGCTACGCCGACCGGCCGCGCCACTCCACACGGCGACGGCCGAATCGACACCAAGAGGGCAGCCTAGCACGAGATGACTAGCCGGCATCACCCGACAGGCCAACATCGTTTGACCCTGCGGGGTGAGCCGACCCTTCGTTACGCCACAACGATTCGACATGATCCGAAGGGCCTCGAAGTACTACAAGCCACGGGATCCACTCGTGATGACCACTGGTCAACGTGGGGCAGGGTGATCCGTGGTCTGCTTGTGTCCCCGTCGGACAGGTAGCGGCCAGACCGGGCGTGATGGACCAAGCAGGTTCTTGCGCCCCTGCCCGTTCCGGTGGGAGGGTGGCGAATGTCCGAGGTGGATGCACGTGCAGCTGGGTCCGCACACATGCACTCGCACAAGCCCCGGTCGCCGCGGCCCGATCAGACTCTGGAATTTTCTTCTGGGACGCGGCGCAACCATGGCGGCTCACCGAGCGTCTGATGTGCAGTGTGACCCGAGACGAGAGAGGGAGTAGTACGCATGGACTGGCGCCACAGAGCGCTCTGCCGTGAAGAGGACCCCGAGCTCTTCTTCCCGATCGGTACGACCGGTCCGGCAGAACGCCAGGTCGAAGAGGCGAAGGCCGTCTGCAGGCGGTGCGCAGTCACCAGTGACTGCCTCAACTGGGCGCTGGACACCGGGCAGGACTCCGGGGTCTGGGGCGGGTTGAGTGAGGATGAACGTCGGACGCTCAAGCGCCAGGTGCGACTGAGAGTCCGGACCGCCTGAGCCCGGGGCGCCCCGTACTGGGCGCGATCGTGCCGGTCGACATCAGGACCGATCAGGCCTACCTCAGGTAGGCCGCACACAACCGAACAATGATCGTGAACCGCCTGTCCGCGCACGGACGGACCGGACCTCCATTGCGGAGCCACGCAGTGGTCCGTTCTCATCCGCTCGCGGGTTGATCGACCCTTGCCCGAGGCGGCTTTCACGATACGCATCACCATCGGCCGCTCTGTCCGCTGGTTCGGCGCACACCCCTGCGCGGACCCGGACGGAGCGGCCGAAAAATCTTTTGGGACGCCATCCCCTTCGGGGTACTCAGCCTCCTCGCCGGTACCACCGGCGGCGCCCGACGGGCCACGACCGCCCGGCGGCGACGACACGACCGCCCTGCGCGGGTCGTGGACGGAGGACACATAGGCCTGCATACCCGCGCCGGCGAGGCCCAAACACCCAACTTCAGGAAAGTGGGATCGACAGGAGCGCCTCGGTCCCTCGTGCCGGACCGGCCTGCAACCGGATGGTCCCCCGCATCTCGCCGAGCACCAGCTGGCGGACGATCTGCAGCCCGAGCCGGGGTGAGTGCTCGAGCTGGAAGTCGTCCGGCAGGCCGGCACCGTCGTCGGCGACCACCACGTCGAGGCGGTCCTCGGCGCGCTGCACGCGGAGCTCGATCGCTCCCGACGATCCGTCGAACGCATGTTCGACAGCATTCTGCAGAAGCTCTGAGATGACAAGGGCCAGCGGCGTGGCGAGTTCCCCCGAAAGCTGGCCGAACGACCCGACCCGCCTGGTCGTCGCGCGCGTCCCGGTGGACGCCAGGTCGACGGTCACCGAGGTGATCTGGTCGGCGATCTCGTCGAACGGGACGGACTCCCCCAGGGTCTGGGAGAGCGTCTCGTGCACGACGGCGATCGAGGTGACCCGACGCACCGACTCACGCAGCGCGTCCCGGGCCTCGTCCGCCTTGGTCCGGCGCATCTGCAGCCGCAGCAGCGCCGCCACGGTCTGCAGGTTGTTCTTGACCCGGTGGTGGATCTCCCGGATCGTCGCGTCCTTGCTCAGCAGCTGGGCCTCCCGGCGCCGCAGCTCCGAGACGTCCCGGACGAGGACCAGCACCTCACGGATCGCTCCGGGGTACAGCGGGATGGCCCGCAGCAGCACGACCGTGCTGCCCACCTCGATCTCGACCTCGACCGGCCGACGCCGGCTGATCGCGTGCCAGACCGCCGGGGTCGTGGCCGGCAGGTTGAGCGCGCGGTGCACGGTACGCAGATCCTCACCGGTGACGTTGCCGGTGTGGCCGAGCCGGCGGTACGCCGACAGCGCGTTCGGGCTGGCGAAGATCACCTTGCCGGCGCCGTCGAGGCGCATCATGCCGTCACCGACCCGCGGCGCCTCGGGCAGCTCGGCGGAGCTGCCCCGGAACGGGAACGCGCCCTCGGCGATCATCAGCGCCAGGTTGTTCGCGCCCTGCAGGTAGGCGGATTCCAGCGCGCTCGGCGTCCGGGTCGTCGCGAGGTTGGTGTCCCGGGCCAGGACGGCGATCACCCGGTCACCGTGGCGCACCGGGATCGCCTCCGTGCGCACCGGGACCCCGCCGTCCCACTCGGGCTCGCCCTCCCGCGCGATCCGGTGCTCGCGCCAGGCGTTCTGCACGACCCACCGGTTGATCACGACGCTGCCGACCTCGTCGTTGTGGTACGCGGTGGGTCCGGTCGTCGGACGCACCTGCGCGACGACCTGGAACTCCATCCCACCGGCGTGCCCCGCCCGCACCGAGCCGGACCGCACCGGAACAAGCAGCAGCAGGTCCGCGAAGGACAGATCCGCGAGCAGGGCCCAGTCCGCGACGAGCGCATGGAGATGATCGATGTCGTCGCCGCTGAGATCCGTGCTCGCTCGCAGGGCGTCGGCGAGGGTTCCCACGGGACGCAGACTGCCAGACGCCCTGCCGGGCGTGCCGGGCGGCCGGGCCGGAATGCGCCGTACGCTCGCCGACGTGACGCCCGACAGCACCATCACCACCCCATCCCCGACCTCGGCCGACGCGACGGACGGCGTCCCGGCCAGCCCCGCCGGTACCCTGCCCGGCCCCGCGGACAGCCCCGCGGACCCGCTCGGCTGGCTGGGCGAGGCGGCCCGGCTGCGGGCCGAGGCCGGGCTGCACCGCGTGCTGCGCCCCCGGGCGCCCCGCGCCGAGCGCGGGCCCGCGGGCGCGCCGGCGCTGCCCGCGGCACACGGCTCGCTACAGCCGTGGACTGACGGTGACCTCCTGCTCGACCTCGCCGGTAACGACTACCTCGGGCTGGCCCGTCATCCGGAGGTGGTCGAGGGCGGCGTCGCCGCGCTGCGCGCGTTCGGCGCCGGGTCCACCGGCAGCCGGCTGGTCAGCGGCACCACCACGCTGCACGGGGAGCTCGAGACCGTGCTCGCCGAGCACCTCGGTTTCGGCTGCGCGCTCGTCTTCTCCTCGGGCTACGCCGCCAACCTCGCCATGCTGACCGTCCTCACCGGGCCGGGTGACCTGATCCTCTCCGACGAGCGCAACCACGCCTCGCTGGTCGACGCCTGCCGGCTGTCCCGCGCGGACGTCCTGGTCACCCCGCATGCGGACGTCGACGCGGTCGACGAGGCGCTGGCCACCCGCACCTGGCGGCGCGCGTTCGTCCTCACCGACTCGATCTTCTCCGCGGACGGCGACCTGGCCCCGCTGGCCGCCCTGCACGCGGTGGCCCGGCGGCACGGCGCCGTCCTGCTAGTCGACGAGGCGCACGGGCTCGGCGTCGTGGGGCCGGGCGGGCGCGGAGCGCTCGCCGCCGCCGGGCTGGCCGGCGAGCCGGACGTGATCGCCACCGTGACCCTCTCCAAGTCGCTGGGCAGCCAGGGCGGCGCCGTCCTCGGGCCGGCCGCGTTGCGCGACCATCTGATCGACACCGCCCGGACGTTCATCTTCGACACCGGGCTGGCCCCGGCGTGCGCGGGCTCCGCGCTGGCGGCGCTGCGGCTGCTCACCCGCCACCCGGACCTCCCGGAGCGGGTCCAGCGGCGCGCGCGGGAGATCGCCACCGCGACCGGGGCCCCCGAGCCGGCCGGCGCGGTGGTGTCGGTGGTGCTCGGCGATCCCGAGCGGGCCGTCGCGGTCGCCGCGGCCTGCCGCGACGCCGGGGTCGCCGTCGGCTGCTTCCGGCCCCCGACGGTCCCCGCCGGGACGAGCCGGCTGCGGGTCGCGGCCCGCGCCGACCTGACCGAGGCCGACGTGAGCCGCGCGGTCGGCGTGATCACCGGTGCCATCGACCGGTTCCCCGCCCCGTGAGCGTGCTCGTCGTCACCGGCACCGGGACAGAGGTCGGCAAGACCGTGGTGACCGCCGCCCTCGCCGCCCTCGCCGCGGACCGGGGGACGGCGGTCGCCGTGGTCAAGCCGGCGCAGACCGGCGTCCGGGCCGGTGAGCTGGGCGACGTCGACCTCGTCCGCGACCTCTCCGGAGTCGACGACGTGCACGAGCTCAGCCGGTACGCCGACCCGCTGGCGCCGGTGAGCGCCGCCCGGCGGGCCGGCCTGCCCACGCCCGACCTCGGGACGGTCGCGGCGGCGGTGCGGCGGTTGCAGGCCGACCGCGGGCTGGTCCTCGTCGAGGGTGCCGGTGGCCTGCTCGTCCGGTACGACCATGACGGCTCGACCCTCGCCGACCTGGCCCGGACGCTGGCCGCGCCGGTCCTGGTGGTCACGACCGCCGGGCTCGGCACGCTGAACGCCACCGCGCTCACCCTGGAGGTCATGGCCAACCGCGGGCTCGACCTGGCGGGCATCGTCGTCGGCTCCTGGCCGGCCGAGCCCGACCTGGCCGCGCGCAGCAACATCGTCGACCTGGAGCTGCTCGCCGCGCGGCCGCTGGCCGGCGCGGTGCCGGCCGGCGCCGGGCTGCTCGGCACCGGGCAGTTCCTGCGGATCGCGCGATCCTCGCTCGAACCGGCCCTCGGCGGCGCATTCAACGCCGCACAGTTCCGGCGCCAGCACGCCCTGTGACGACCTCGGCCGGACTCACGTCACAACACGGGCACGAGTCACGGGGATGACTGAACAATGGTCTCGGCGCGGATCGACCGGCCCCGGCCGGCCACAGCCCCCGCCACCCGACCGCTGATACGAGAAGACGGACGTCCAGCCCGACCGGTGGCCGCGAGCCACGCCGCCGGCACGACCTCCTGATGGAGATCACCTGTGACCGCACCTGTGACCACGCCCGCGACCGCGGAAGCGTCTCCGGCCGCCGAGGCCACCGACGTCGCCGAGGCGCCCCGACCCGTCGTCGTCGACGGCGACGACATTCTCGCCCGTGCCCGCCGGCAGGTGCTCGACGAGGGGCGCGGGCTCGACGAACAGGACGTGCTCGCGATCCTCCAGCTGCCGGACGAGGCGCTGGGCGACCTGCTCGCCCTCGCTCACGAGGTACGGCTGCGCTGGTGCGGGCCGGAGGTCGAGGTCGAGGGCATCATCAGCCTCAAGACCGGCGGCTGCCCCGAGGACTGCCACTTCTGCTCCCAGTCCGGGCGCTTCGACTCACCCGTGCGCTCCGCCTGGCTGGACGTCCCGTCCCTGGTCGAGGCCGCGAAGGCGACGGCGGCGACCGGCGCCACCGAGTTCTGCATCGTCGCCGCGGTCCGCGGCCCCGACCAGCGGCTGATGGAACAGATCCGCGAGGGTGTGGCGGCGATCCGGGCGGCCGTCGACATCAACGTCGCCTGCTCGCTCGGCATGCTCACCCAGGAGCAGGTGGACGAGCTCGCCGGCCTGGGCGTACACCGTTACAACCACAACCTGGAGACGGCGCGTTCGCACTTCCCGAAGGTGGTCACCACCCACAGCTGGGAGGAGCGCTGGGAGACCTGCGAGCTCGTCCGCGCCGCCGGGATGGAGCTGTGCTGCGGCGCGATCATCGGGGTGGGTGAATCCCTCGAGCAGCGCGCCGAGCTGGCCGCCCAGCTCGCCGCCCTGGAGCCGGACGAGGTGCCGCTGAACTTCCTCAACCCGCGGCCCGGCACCCCCTTCGGCGACCTGCCCGCGGTGGACTCACGCGAGGCCCTGCGCACCATCGCCGCGTTCCGGCTGGCGCTGCCCCGCACGATCCTGCGCTACGCCGGCGGACGCGAGATCACGCTGGGCGACCTGGACGTCCAGGGAATGCTCGGCGGCATCAACGCGGTGATCGTCGGGAACTACCTGACCACGCTCGGCAAGAACCCGCAGAGCGACCTGGCCATGCTCACCGAGCTGCGGATGCCGATCAAATCCCTGCAGGCCACGCTCTAAGCCACAGATCCCGCTACCCGCGCCGAGATTCCAGGCCGGGTAGCGGGCCCGGCCGGGCCGGAACCCGGGCCGGCCGGTATGAGGGGCCGGCGACCGCGGGTCAGGCCGACACCGACGTCCCGTGCTCGGCGCAGCGCGCGCTCCAGCCCAGCGGGGTCACCTGGACGACGAGGCGACGCCGGCACGACGAGCAGTAGCGCGGCGGTTCCAGCGCGCGCGCCTGAGCGCAGGCCTCATGACTGCCGATGCTCGCGAGCTGACCACACCGGTCGCAGAACGAGGCGTCCATGACGGATCAGCCTAGGGCAAGCGGCCGGCGGCCGGCGGCGTGAAGTCCGCGCCGTCACGTCACCCGTGCCGGCCGGCCCGCTCTCGCCGGCGTCGGCGTCACCGCTCCCGCCGGCCGCACCAGCCGGGCGGACCAGCCGGGCGGACCGGTCCCGTCAGGAGTCGACGACGGCGATCAGGTCCCCGTCCTGCACGACGTCGCCCTCGTTGACGGCGATGCTGGCGACGGTGCCGCCCTCCTCGCTGATCACCGGGATCTCCATCTTCATGGAGTCGAGGATGACCAGGGCGTCACCCGCCGCGACCGAGTCGCCGACACCCACGACGACCTTCCAGACGTTGGCGACCATCTCGGCACGGACTTCCTCGGACATCGGAATCCCCTTCTCCACGTCGACCGCTGCACCCGGTCGACCGCGCTGCGGCGCCGGCTGATGTGAGCGTAGTAGCCGCCGGGTCGGCGCAGGATCGCAATCGACCCGACGCGCCATCCCGGACGGCCCGCGGCGGGGCCGGGCCCGGCCGGGCGGGCGACCCACACTCCCGGGCCACACCGGTGCGCGGCGCCGGATCGGGCGCCCAGCCGGGCCCGGGCCACGACCTCGTCGTCGGGGCCGTCGGCGGCGCCGCTGCGTCCCGAGCCCGTCGCGGACGGGTCACACCGGCGGGCGGTGCTGCGCGATCGAGTGGCGACCCTCCACACTTACGGATGTGCTCGTACTCCTCCTCCTGACCCTGTTGTGCGGGTTGGCCGTGGGACTCGCGAGGGGCGGGACCCTCGACGCCCTCAGTCGCGTCCACGTCGCCAGGCCCTGGCTGTTCGTCGGCGTGGTGGTCGTGCTGGCCGTCGGCAGGCTCGTCGGAGCACTGCACAGCCCGGCCTGGATCCTCGCGACGGCCGGCCTGGTGGTCTTCGCCGTGGCCAACCGGCGGCTCCCCGGCCTTCCGCTGCTGTGCGCGGGTGTGCTGCTCAACGCGCTCGTGATCAGTGCCAACGGCGGGGACATGCCGGTCTCGGCGTGGGCCGCCGACCGGGCCGGCGTATCGGTCCAGAGCATCCGCGACTCGCACTTCCACACGGTGGCGGGTGAGGGCACGTCACTGCGGCTGATCAGTGACATCCTGCCGCTGCCGACGCCGGGCGCACCGGCCGCGGTGAGCCTCGGGGACGTCCTCATGGCCGCCGGCCTGGGCATGTTCGGCGCGGTGGCGCCGGTGCGGGCCCGGCGGACGTTGCAGGCCCGGCTCGCCGCCGGCCTCGCCCGGCCCCGGCGGCCCGGCGGCGATCCGGGCGCCGACGGACCCGGCGTGGACGACGGCGACAGCGACGACCACGACGACGACGGGCACCGCGACGTCGACGGCGAGCCCGGCGACGACACCGGGCACCTCGAGGACGCGAGACGCCTCGAGGACGCGGAACCCGGCGACGGCGAGCCCGGCCCGCGGGAGCAGGACCCATCCGCCGCGGCCCCGCACGCGGACGAGCGCACCGCGCGGGACGGCGCCCCCCGGCTCGTCCCGGCCATGACCGGCCCGGCGGACGACACCGACGACGTGCCCGACCCCGCGGCCACCGCGGCCGCGACGACCACCGTGTTCCCGGCGGAGCGCCCCGGCGCGGGGGACGTCCCGGCGGGCCGCGACCCCACCGATCATCGCCCGGGCGGTGCCGGCGCCCCACTGCGTGACGGGCCGCGCCCCGTCGACAGCGGCCACACCGCCGAGTAGGCCCACCGGCCGGCGCGGGCCGGGCGCCAGAAGCCGGGCGTCAGGGGCCGGGTCTCACGGACCGGGTCCGCCGCCGCGGCCCGGCACCCGGCGGCTGGCAGTATGTGCCCAGAGCGACAGAGAGGAGTTCATGATGGCGAAGAAGAAGCGCAAGCGGCGCGCGCGGGCGAAGAGCAAGGCCAACCACGGCAAGCGCCCGAACACCTGACAGGTGGACCGGGTGGGACGCCCAGCGCTCCCGCCCGGTCTCGTCAGCCGGCGAGCTCGGCCGCGGTCCCGGCAGCCGGCCAGGCCGTCAGCCGGGGGCCGGTCAGCCGGTCGCGTCGCCCGGGCCGGCGGCGGCCCGGGCACCGAGCCGGGCCCGGATCCAGTCGACGGTCCGCGTGAGCCCGCCGTCCAGGTCGACCCGCGGCCGCCAGCCGATCTCCCGCTCCGCGAGGCCGACGTCCAGGCTGATGCGCTGCAGCTCACCGGGCCGCGGCGGGGCGAACTGGGGCTCGTCCGGCACCCCGACCACTCGCGCGATGCGGCTGTGCAGGTCGCGGACGGTGGTCTCGGCTCCGGTCCCGATGTTGATCCGCAGGCCGTTGGCCGCCGGCGCCGGCGCGCAGCGGGCGAAGGCGTCGGCGACATCCCCGACGAAGACGTAGTCCCGGCTGGTCGTGCCGTCACCGAAGATCTTGGTTGGGCGTCCCTCGAGCAGGGCGGTGCCGAAGATGGCGACCACCCCGGCCTCGCCGTGCGGGTCCTGCCGGGGGCCGTAGACGTTCCCGAGCGCCAGCGCCGTCGTCGCGACCCCGTAGGTCACCCGGTACACGTTGAGGTAGAGCTCACCGGCGGCCTTCCCGGCCGCGTACGGCGACTCGGGCGCGGGCGACACGGACTCGTCGACGGGCAGCGCGACCGGCGTGCCGTAGATCGACCCGCCGGACGAGGTGTGGATGACCTTCGACACCCCGGCCACCCGGGCCGCCTCCAGCACGTTGATCGTGCCGAGGACGTTCAGCCGGGCGTCGAGCAGCGGGTCGGCGACGCTGATCCGGACGTCGATCTGCGCCGCGAGATGGGCCACCGCGTCGGGGCGGACCCGGGCGACGAAGTCACCGAGATGCGGCGACGTGATATCGCCCTTCTCGAACGAGAACCGGGCATCGGACGCCGCCTGCGCGAGATTCTCCATACGCCCGGACGACAGGTCGTCGATGCCCACGACCGAATGACCGTCAGCGAGCATCCGATCGACGACGGTGGAACCGATGAAACCGGCCGCGCCGGTGACGAGGATACGCACAGCACGCAGCCTAACCGCCCCGCCGTAACCGCCCCGCGTGAGCGGGGAGGGCGCCCCGCCCGGTCGCGACGGGCCCCGCCTGGTCGGGGTGGGCGGGCCCCGTCTAGTCGGGGCGGAACTCCGACGCGTCGGCCCCCGCGCGGGCCGCGCGCAGCCGGGCCAGCACGCTGAGCCGCAGTGAGTCCGGGGCGCGCTCCCCGCCGCACTTGCGCGCGACGAGCGTTTTCACCTCGTGCTCGACCCCGAACTCCCGCAGGCACGGCGAGCACTCGTCGAGATGTGCCCGGATCAGGTGCTGCTGCGGGTCGTTGCACTCGCCGTCGAGATAAAGAAAGACCGCGTCGAGCACCTTGCGGCAATCGATGTTGTGAGGTCCTCCGCAGCTCACGACCCACCGCCCTCGTTCTCGGCAGACCCGGCCGGAACCAGCCCGCGCTCCAGCGCGTACTGCTCCAGCGACTTCCGCAGACCACGCCGCCCACGGTGCAGCCGTGACATCACGGTGCCGATGGGGGTGCCCATGATCTCAGCGATTTCCTTGTACGAGAACCCCTCGACGTCGGCCAGATAGACCGCCATCCGGAAGTCCTCGGGCAGCGCCTGGAGCGCCTCGGTGATGTCGCTGTCGGGCAGGTGCTCCAGCGCCTCGGCCTCGGCGCTCTTCAGGCCGGTGGACGTGTGCGACTCCGCCTCGGCGAGCTGCCAGTCCTCGACCTGCTCGGTCGGGCTCTGCAGCGGCTGCCGCTGGCGCTTGCGGTACGTGTTGATGAATGTGTTCGTCAGGATGCGGTACAACCAGGCCTTGAGGTTGGTCCCCTCCTGGAACTGGTGGAAGGCCGCGAACGCCTTGACGAAGGTCTCCTGGACCAGATCCTCCGCGTCCGCGGGGTTGCGGGTCATCCGCAGCGCGGCAGCGTAGAGCTGGTCGAGGAACGGCAGGGCGTCCCGCTCGAACCGGGCGCCGCGTTCCTGGGTGGACTCGTCGTTGGTCTCGTCGACCAGGATCACTCCTTCGCCCCGCCGGGAACCGATCGCCGGCCCGCCGGCTGCCGTCCTGACTGGACCGCTCTCCGCGCCGGACGATACCCCCGCCACCGCCCTGGTGCGCAGCGGCGCGACGACCGGACGCCCGCGACCGGGCCCCGTCACCCGCCGATCAGGCGAGCGCGGCCCCGGTGTGCTGTGCTGGAACGTCATCGAACCTCCGTGACGCGGGCACTCCGGCGGTCGCACCACCTCCGTGCGACACCGGCCACGCCTGGCCTCCCGCGCTTCCCACTGGCGGAACCATGGCGGGCCGTTCGCGATTCCCGACGGATGCCGCTCCTGATCGCCGAGGGGTGCCGCTCCTGATTCCCGGGGGTCAGGGGGGTCGGACGGGTCGAGAGTGGGTAACCAGAACAGACGTGAGCACTCAGCCGCGGCACGCTCAGGCCGTGTCGCCGGGCCCGTCCCCTGCAGCCCCGCCGGGCCCGTCTCCGAGATGGCCGAGCAGCCAAGACGCGCCCACCCGCGCGGCCTCCCCGACCACCTCCCCCACGGGCCGGCCGTCCCGGACCCGCACCCGGAACGAGTGGTCGGCGCCCGCCACGACGTGCACCCCGATCCCGCGGGAAGGGTCGGCGACCGGCCGGCCGAAGGCGTCGCGCGACCCCTGCACCACGAGGACGGGCACGCCGGCCCCGGCCAGCTCCGGTCCGCGCGACGGCTTACCGCCCGGCGGTTCGAGCGGGAAGCCCAGCGCCAGCACCGCGCGGGCGCCGACGGCACGGGCGCGGCGCACCGCCACCCGCGATCCCATGGACGCCCCCGCCAGCGCCAGCCGGTCGGGCGGGCCCAGGGCGGTGACCGCCGCCGTGAGCACGGCGTCCAGCCGGGCCGGGCGGTCCGGGGCGCGCCGGCCGGCCACCCGGTAGGGCATCTCCAGGGCGGCCACCCGGACTCCGGCGGCGGTGAGGCGCTCCGCGAGCGCGGTCAGCACCGGTGTGTCGGTGCCGCTGCCCGCCCCGTGCAGGAGCACGACGGTCCCCACGACCTCGGCGGGTGGCGGGACGGGAACCACCCTCAGCCGTCCACCGTCCACAAGGAGGGGATCCTCGTCTGCCGCCGCGGCCACCCTGACCGGAGCCGGCGGCCCGGCCGGGTCGTCCAGGTCCGAACCGCTGTCCAGGCCGCCGCCCGAGCCGCTGGTCGGACCGCTGTCCGGGCCGTTTCCCGGGCCGCCCGGGAAGGACACTGCGTGGTCGGCCCGAACATCTGTCAGAATTTCACCTTGCTTATGTGACGTGCCTCGCATCATTGCCCCTTGAAGGGTAGGAACGGTCCATGCTGTCTGGCCCCGAAGCCGACACTCACTCGTCCCGGGGGTCCTCCAACACGCTCGTGTGCGAGGCCCCCGCCGGCAGTGACGACCCCTACTGGGCCTTCTACGAGGAGGTCGCCTCGGCCCAGTTGAAGGAGTGGCTGCCCGCCGACCCGATCCGGGTGCTGGACGTCTCCGGCCCGCGGGCCAGATTCGCACGCCAGATGGTCGCGGCCGGGCACGAGGTGGTCCGGGTCGTGGGCAGCCTGAGCGCCGTGGACACTCCGGGCGAGTCCGAGCCCGCGCCCGGCCCGGGGGCCGTGCGGCGCGTCGTCGGCGACGCCCGCTCGCTGGACTGGTTCCGTCCCGGCTCGTTCGACGCCGTGCTCGCCGAGGCGCGGGCGCTGTCGTTCTGCCTGGCGACCGAGACCACGCTCGAGGAGATCCACCGCATGCTCCGGCCGGGCGGCCGGCTGCTGCTGTGCGTCGACTCGCTGCTGCTCGGGCTCGCCCGGCTCGCCGAGCAGCACCGTTGGGCGGAGCTGTCCGACGTGCCGCGCGCGGACGTCGTGCTCGTCCCGGCCGAGGACGGCACCATCACCCGGTGCTTCTGGCCCGAGGAGCTGCGCGCCCTGCTCACCAGCGCCGGCCTGGAGGTCGACTGGATCCGCCCGCGCACGGTGCTCTCGGCCGAGGCGGTCCGCCGGGCCGTCGCCGAGGACGTCTCCTGCTTCCCGACCCTGGTGCGCACCGAGGTCGAGCTCGCCGCCGAACGCGAGGGTGAGTCGATCGGTATTCACCTGATCGCCTCGGCCCGCCGGCCCGACTAGCTCCGGGAATCCGGCATGCTGGCACGGTGACCACCATCACCGAAGTGCAGCCCGGGGCGGACGACCCGTGGTCGGCTCCGGTCGCGACCGGTCCGGTCCGGGCGACCGTCACCGTGCCGGGTTCGAAGTCCGGCACCAACCGGGCGCTCGTACTGGCCGCGGCCGCCGACGGGGTCTCCCGCCTGCGCGGGGCGCTGCGCTCCCGGGACACCGTCCTGATGGCCGCCGCCCTGCGTGAGCTCGGCGCGACGGTGACCGAGGAGAGCGGGCCGGGGGCGGACCAGGGCGACGCCGAGATCGTCGTCACCGGCCCGGTCGGCGCGGCGCGGGGCACGGCCACGATCGACTGCGGCAACGCGGGGACGGTCGCCCGCTTCACCCCCGCGCTGGCGACGTTGGCCCGCGGGGACGTCCGCTTCGACGGCGACCCCCGGATGCGGGACCGCCCGCTCACCCCGCTGCTGCGGGCGCTGCGTGAGCTGGGCGCGCACATCGACGGCGACCGGATGCCCTTCACCGTGCGCGGCACCGGGGCGGTCCCCGGCGGGGCGGTGACGGTCGACGCGTCCGACTCCAGCCAGCTCGTCTCCGGCCTGCTGCTCGCCGCCGCCCGGTTCGAGCGCGGCGCGACCGTGACCCACGCCGGCCACCGCCTGCCGTCCGGGCCGTACCTCGACATGACGGTCGCCGACCTGCGGGCGGCCGGGGTGGTCGTCGACGTCGACGACCCGACCGCTGACCTGCTGCGCGCCGGGGCCACCCCGGCCGCCTCGACCCGGCGCTGGCGGGTCGAACCCGGCGGGCCGCGGCCGCTGGACCGGGTGATCGAGCCCGACCTGAACAGCGCCGCCGCCTTCGTGGCCGCCGCGGCGGTGACCGGCGGCGAGGTGACGATCACCGGCTGGCCGGCGGCCACCGAGCAGCCCGGCCGGATGCTGCCGGACCTGCTGGTGGCCATGGGCTGCCGGGCGGAGCTGGTGCCCGACGGCCTGCGCGTCACCGGCGGCGGGCGGATCACCGGCATCGACGTCGACCTCTCCGACTTCGGCGAGGCAGCCCCGGTGCTGACCGGGCTGGCCGTGCTGGCGGACTCCCCGTCCCGACTGCGGGGCATCGCCCACCTGCGGCTGCAGGAGACCGACCGGCTCGCCGCGCTGGCGGGCGAGCTCGGCCGGCTCGGCGCGCGCGTCACCGTCACCGACGACGGCCTGGCGATCACCCCGGTGCCGCTGCACGGCGCCCGGCTCGACCCGCACGCGGACCACCGCCTCGCGATGACCTACGCCGTGGTCGGCCTGGCGGTGCCCGGCGTCACCGTCGACGACATCGCCACGACCGGGAAGACGGTCCCGGACTTCGCGCGGATGTGGGCGACGATGCTGGCCGGCTGACACCGTGGCACGCGAGATGGACGAGGACGACGTCCGCACCCGCCCCGGCCGGGGCTCCCGGCCTCGCACCCGGACCCGCCCCGAGCACGCGGACGCGGCCCGCGCCGTGGTCGTCGCGGTCGACCGCGGCCGCTACACCTGCCGCCCGGAGACCGCGCCGGCCGGCCGGCGCGGCCAGGCCGACGTGACCGGCCTGACCGGCCTGGTGGCCGCGGTGCGCGGCGGTTCGATGCGGCGGACGTCCGTCGTGGTCGGCGACCGGGTCGAGCTGGTCGGGGATCTCTCGGGCAGCGCCGGCTCGCTGGCGCGGATCGTGCGCCGCGACGAGCGGACCAGCCTGCTGCGGCGCACCGCCGACGACTCCGACCCGGTGGAGCGGCCGATCGTCGCCAACGCCGACCTGCTGGTCATCGTCTGCGCGTTGACCGACCCGCCGCCGCGCACCGGGCTGATCGACCGGTGCCTGGTGGCCGCCTACGACGGTGGGCTGACCCCGGTCCTGTGCCTGACCAAGGCGGACCTCGCCGACCCGGCCCCGGTGCGGGCGTCCTACGAGCCGCTCGGGCTGCCGGTGGTCGCCACCCGCCCGGACGGCGCCCTCGACCCGCTCCAGGCGCTGCTGCGTGACACGACCAGCGTGTTCTTCGGGCACAGCGGAGTCGGCAAGTCGACGTTGGTGAACCGCCTGGTCCCGGACGCCGACCGGGCCATCGGGGTGGTCAACGCGGTTACCGGCCGGGGCCGGCACACCTCCTCGGCCGCCGTCGCGCTGGCCCTGCCGGACGGCGGGACCGTCGTCGACACCCCGGGGATCCGTTCGTTCGGGCTGGGCGCCGTCCAGCTCGAACGGGTGCTGACGGCCTTCGACGACCTCGCGGCCGCGACCGCCGACTGCGAGCCCGGCTGCGACCACCTCACCGCGCCGGACTGCGGGCTCGACGAGGCCGTCCGGCAGGGGCGGGCCGACCCCGCGCGGGTGGCGAGCCTGCGCCGCCTGCTGGCGGCCCGCGCGACACCCGCCTGACCGCGCGGCACCCGGGCCGCCGAGTCCCCGGGCCGCCGGTCGCACAACCGTCGGCGTCGCAGCACAGCGAGCGGCCCCGCAGGGCTCCGGCCAGCCATGTGCTCGACAAAGCCTGCCCGGCGCGGGCTGATCATGGCTGTGCCGCACCTAGTCTCGGCCTGTGACCGATCAAGGAACGGCGCCGCGGGCGGACGAGTTCGCCCGGGTGGCCCGGCGCCGACGCCGGCAACCGGTGGAGGCCGAGCGTGAGATCCTCCAGGCCGCGATCGAGATGATCGGCTCGGACGAGCCGGGCCCGCTGACCGTCGCGGCGCTGATGAGCCGCACCGGTCTCGGCCGCTCGGCGTTCTACGCCTACTTCCGGGACGTCCCCGACCTGCTGCGCCGGCTGCTGCGCGAGATCGAGGGCGAGCTGTCGGTGGCGTCCGCCGGCTGGTTCGACGGCAACGGCGACCCGGTCGAGGACTGCGTGCGCTCCGCCCGGACCATCGTCGGCGTGCACCTGCGCCACGGGTTCGTGCTGCGGGTCATCGCGCAGGCCGCGGTGCGCGATCCGGAGCTCGCCGCCGGGTACCGGAGGGCGGCGGTCGAGGGATTTGTCACAGCGGTGACCGAGCGGCTCGGCCGGGAGCAGGCGCGTGGGCGGGTGCGCCCCGACCAGCACCCGCAGAGCGCGCGGGCGCTGATGGCGATGACCGATGCTTACCTGCGCGAAACACTGGGCCACCACCCCCAGGCAGATCCCGCCGAGGTCATCCGTACCCTCACCGTGGTCTGGTCGCAGGCGCTCTACGGGCGGGCACCGGCGGAGCCGGCCGAAGCCGCCGCGCCGGGCGGGCGGATCCGGGCCGACGTCCGGTGACCACCGCGCCCGTTCCCTCGACGCCGAAACTCGTAGTCTTCCCTCGTGACCCCGCCAAACCCGAGCCCCGTCAGCGCCAACCCGGTCGGGGCGGTCGACCCCACCGGCTGGCTCGCCGACGACCTCGCACTCGCTCTGAGCCTCGCCGACGCCGCCGACCGGATCACCCTCTCCCGCTTCCAGGCGGTGGACCTCCACGTCGAGTCGAAGCCCGACAACACACCGGTCTCGGACGCGGACACCGCCGTCGAGTCCATGATCAGGGAACGGCTCGCCACCGCGCGCCCCGGTGACGGGGTCCTCGGCGAGGAGGAGGGCCTCGTCGGCGAGAACACCCGCCGGCGCTGGATCCTCGACCCGGTCGACGGCACCAAGAACTTCGTCCGGGGCGTCCCCGTCTGGGGCACCCTGCTCGGCCTCGAGGTGGACGGCGAGATGGTCGTCGGGGTGGCGAGCGCCCCGGCCATGAGCCGCCGCTGGTGGGCCGCCCGCGGCACCGGGGCGTTCACCCGGGACGCCACGGGCGACACCCGATCGCTGCAGGTCTCCTCCGTCGCCCGGCTGTCGGACGCCTTCCTCTCGTTCGCCTCGCTCGAGGGATGGCGCACCGCCGACCGGCTGCCCCAGTTCCTGAGCCTGGCCGAGCAGATCTGGCGCAGCCGCGCCTACGGCGACTTCTGGTCGCACATGATGGTCGCCGAGGGCGCCGTCGACCTCGCCTGCGAGCCGGAGGTCTCCCTGTGGGACCTCGCCGCCCTGCAGGTCATCGTCGAGGAGGCCGGCGGCCGGTTCACCGACCTGCGCGGGCGCCGCGGGCCCGGCTGGGGCACGATCCTCACGACCAACGGGCACCTGCACGACGTCGCTCTGAGCCACTTCCGGGACTGACCCCGACGGCAGCCGTCCCACGATGATCGGTTTCGCGTGATCGGTTTCGCGCACCGCGGCGCGCCGGCCCTGTTCCAGCGGGAGAACCGGCTGCCCGCCTTCCGCCGCGCGCTGGCGGGGGGCGCCAACGGACTGGAGTCGGACGTCTGGCTCACCGCGGACGGAATCCCCGTCCTGCGCCATGACGGCACGCTGGGCCCGCCCGGCCGCCGGCGGCGGCTGGGTGAGCTGCGCGGCGCCGACCTCCCCGGGTGGCTGCCGACCCTGGCGGGCTTCTACGACGATCTGGGCTGGGATTTCGATCTCAGCCTCGATCTGAAGGGCCGGCCCGACCACATGTCCGCGGCGGACGCGGCGGGCGCCGTCCTCGCGGTCACCCGGGCGGCGGGTGGCACCAGGGCCGCCGCCCGGCTGTGGCTGTGTGGCTCGTTTCCCGACCTGGACGGGTGGCGGCAGGCCGACAGTGACGTCAGGCTGGTGAATTCCACCACAGTGGCGAACGTGGACCGTAACGGCGGCGCCGCCGCCTACGCGGGCATCCTGCGCGCGGCGGGCGTCGACGCCCTGAACCTGCGCACGCGGGAGTGGACACCACCGCGGGCGGCGATGGTGGACGAGCTGCACGCCGCCGGTATCGCGGCGTTCGGCTGGGACGCCCAGTCGACGGCGACACTGCGCCGGCTGCGCGGTTACCGCCTCGACGCCGTGTACTCGGATCATCTCGGGCGGTTGGTCGATGTCACCGTCGGGCACACCCGGTCCGCGATCGGCGACGACTAGCCGGCGGCGGGCTCAGCGGAAGAACCCGGGACAGCCGGGCCTGATGAGCCGGAGCCGGCCCGATCACCTGGAAGTGCTCACCCGCAATACCTCATGACCCCACACGCGCGAGCAATGGGTCACCCGATTGAGGCGGGCCAGGCCGAATGTAGCCGTCTCACTACCAGAACGATTGACCTGACCGGTCGAATTCGACGAGGTACTCGCGATGGATCCCCCACCTCGAAGACCACATGTCAAGGACATCTAGACGAAGGGCCACGGGCGGACGGGCCCCCAGGGACGTATTCATGACACCGACGGCGACCAGCACCACACGCCCCGCACTACAGCCGAGACCGCACGGCCCTGGCGCACACGGCCACGACCGCCGGCCTGGTCCGCGACTTCACGGGCACGGGCATGGGCGAACGGTCAGTCTTTGACGGCGACTTTGAGCATCTTCGCGGGAAAGCCGGTGCGTTCCGCGACGTTCTCGACGGAGTAGCCCTGCTCTACGAGGTCACGGGCCTGTTCGAGGGTCCAGCCCCGGCCGGGGTCGACCCTGCGGACGACCACCTCACTTGCCTGATGATGTTCCTGCGGCCAGCTCAGTCGCGCACGGCGTGCCAACGGTCGACCTCCGAAGTTATGGTGGGCATTAGCGTTACAGACCAAGGATAAGCCAGATACTCGCCTTCCCGCTCCATGAACTTCGCGATAGAGACCACGCCAGAGTAATGCGCAACCCGTCGACCGGACACCGTCGGACCACGGCCCGACCCCATCATCGACGCTCACCCGACACCTGACGCTGCGCGCCGGGCCGCGTGGACAACACCGCGGTGAGACAACTGTTGACCCGACGACTCCACGACGCCGAGATGTCCGATGGACATGTCCACTTAACTTGTCCGACCGGTACTTGTCCGACCGGTTCTTGTCCGGTAATGTCCAGCGCTCGCAACGAACGGACGAGCGCGGGCACGCCCGCGCCGAGACCGGCCGTGCGCGCCCGGACAAGCCAGCCCGGACGACTCTCCTGAACAGTTCTCCAGGACGGGTCCCCCAAACCGTACCGTCCGGATCACGCCGGCCCGGGCGGCGGAGGTCACCCGTGGCGGTATCCCTTCATCCGGCGCCGCGGGACCATGCGATCGCCGGCCCGGCCGATCGGCGCCGGATCAGTCGTCCGCCGCCGGCTCCGGCGCCGCGGCGCCGTGGGAACGCAGCAGGGTGCGCCACTGGCGGGCCGAGTGGCTGGCCGGTCTGGTGGTGGCCAGGAAATCCTCGAGAACGGCCCGGAATCGCTCCGGATCCGCGTGGTGGGGGAAATGGCCCGCGTCCGGGAAGATCTCCAGCCGGCTGCCCGGCATCGCCTCGTGCGCGATCCTCGCGTGTTCCACCGGGATCGCCGCGTCGTGCTCCCCCCACACGATCAGCGAGGGCATTCCGGCCGCCAGGTAGCACCGGTCCAGCATCGTGATCGCCTGGCCGTGGCCGTCCACCGCCGAACGCAGGGTGCGCAGGAAGGCCTGCCGGGCCGTGGGGACGTCCAGGGAGGCGAACACCCGCATCAGGTCGTCCGCGTCCCGGCCGATGTCGGTGTGCAGCAGGCGCAGCGCGCGGGTGACCGCCCAGCCGACGCGGCGCACGGGCGCGCTGGCCAGCAGCGACAGCGCGTGGCCCGAACCCGGCACCGTCGCCGCCCGCAGCACCGGGTGCAGGTCCGAGCCGACACCCCCCGTCGACACCAGGACGAGCCGCTCGCACCGCTCGGGGAACTGGTAGGCGAACTGCATCGCCACTCCTCCGCCGAGCGAGTGGCCCACGACGGTCGCCCGCTCCACGCCCAGGACGGTCAGCAGGTCGCGCATCCCGCAGGCGTAGCCGGCGACCGAATAGTCGCCGCGGGGCTTGTCGGAGCGGCCGTGCCCCAGCAGGTCCGGGGCGATGACGGTGCGGCCCCGCGCCAGTTCCGGGATGAGGTCCCGCCAGGTCTCCGAATTGTCGCCGATGCCATGGATCAGCAGCAGGGCCGGACCACGGCCGGCCCGCAGGTAGGCCCGCCGGTAGCCGTGGACCGTCACGAACCGGGTGGACAGCTGCCGCGCCGACCCACCGGAAGCACGCGGAACCGCGGCACCGGCACCGGTTTCGGCCTCGGCTCCGGCCTCGGCTCCGGCCGGCGCCGCGGGACCGGCAGCGCCGCCGCCCTCGACGCCGCCGCCGCCGTCACCGTCGCCGCCGGTCCCGCGCCCCGTTGCTCGCTCGCCGTCCGCCACCGCCACCGACCCTAGAACTCGATGTTGTGCATCACGTGCTTGATACGGGTGTAGTCCTCCAGCCCGTAGACCGACAGGTCCTTTCCGTAACCGCTCTTCTTGAATCCTCCATGTGGCATCTCCGCAACGATCGGAATGTGCGTGTTGACCCATACGCACCCGAAGTCGAGGCGGCGCGCAACCCGCATCGCGCGGGAGTGGTCACGCGTCCACACACTGGAGGCGAGGCCGTACTCGACCCCGTTCGCCCACGCGACCGCCTCGTCCTCGGCCGAGAACTCCTGGACGGTGACGACCGGGCCGAACACCTCCTGCTGGATCAGCTCGTCGTCCTGACGCAGGCCGGCGAGCACGGTGGCCGGGTAGAAGTAGCCGGGCCGGTCCACCGGCGTCCCGCCCGCGAGCAGGCGGGCGTGCCCGGGAGCGCGCTCGACGAACCCGCTGACCCGGCTGAGCTGACCGGCGCTGTTCAGCGGGCCGTAGTCGGCCTCGGCGCCACCGACCCCGATGCCGCCGGCCCCGGCCGCCCCGGTCCGGCCGCCGTCGGCCTTGGCGGTCTCGGCGGCGACGGGCGGGCCGGTCGTGGTGGCGCGGGCGGCCGCGGCGAGCGCGTCGGCGAGCTCGCCGGCGATGCCGGGCCCGGCCAGCACCCGGGTCGCGGCCGTGCAGTCCTGGCCGGCGTTGAAGTACGCCGCCCCGGCGATCTCCGCGGCGACCGCGACGGGGTCGACGTCGTCGAAGACGATCACCGGCGCCTTGCCCCCGAGCTCCAGGTGCACCCGCTTGAGCGAGTCGGCCGCCCCGCGGGCGACCTCCATGCCCGCGCGCACGCTTCCCGTCACCGAGATCATCGCCGGACCCGGATGGGCGACGAGGGCCCGGCCGGTGTCCCGGTCACCACAGATCACGTTGAGCACACCGGGCGGGAGGATCTCGGCCGCGATCTCGGCGAGGAGCAGCGAGCTGGCGGGCGTGGTCTCGGCGGGCTTGAGCACGACCGTGTTCCCGGCCGCCAGGGCCGGGGCGATCTTCCACACGGCCATCATCAGCGGGTAGTTCCAGGGGGTCACCTGCGCGCAGACACCGATCGGCTCACGGCGGACGTAGCTGGTGTGGCCCGCCAGGTACTCCCCCGCGGACCGGCCCTCCAGCAGCCGGGCCGCCCCGGCGAAGAACCGGAGCTGGTCGGCCGACGGGGCGATCTCCTCGTCGAGGGTCAGCTGACGCGGCTTGCCGGTGTTCGCGCACTCCACGTCGGCGATCTCGGCCGCCCGTTCCTCGAGGGCGTCGGCGAGGCGGAGCAGGGCCCGGGACCGCTCGCTCGGCGTGCTGTCCCGCCAGCCCTCGAACGCCTCGCCGGCGGCCCGCACGGCGGCGTCCACGTCGGCCGGCCCGGAGCTCGGCGCGTGCGCGAGGACCTCCCCGGTGGCGGGGTTCAGCACCGGCATCGTCCGCCCGTCCAGCGGCGGCGCCGGCTTCCCCCCGACGAAATTGCTCAGCGTCCGTTCGAGGGATGTCCGTTCCATCGGTATCCGTTCCATGCGTCCGGCTCCCTCCGGTCGTCCGAGCACCTGCCCAGCGAACACGATGGTTCCACGAACCTGGTGCCACCGATAGCGCGTCCAACTCGCTCTTACACAACCGAAAACTCTGAGAAAGGACCGCTTAAGCGACGTCTGTAACCCGCCGTGCGGGCCCTGGACGGACCGGATGCGACCCTGGTGCACCGGGCCCGACCGGTCCCGGTTCCGGTGACACAGTCATCACGCCGGAACGATCGTTCCGGCGGAGCGGGAGGCGACGGGCACTGTGCGCGACACCGACACCGACACCGGAGCAGCGGCCGACGAGGCCACGGAGACGGCTGACCAAGCCACGGAGACCACTGGCGAAGCCACGCGGGCCACCGGTGGCGAAGTCACGGAGGCCACCGACGGAGCCACGCGGGCCGCCGGCGGCGGAGCCACCGAGCGTGGTGAGCGGCCGGCGCCGACGCGCCGGGCGCTGGTCAGCCCGACGGGTTGGTCGCTGTGGACGGACACCCTGGACGGGGCGGCGCGCCGCCCCCGGCCACGGGCCCGCGGCGCGCTCACCGCCGACGTCTGCGTCGTCGGCGCCGGTTACACCGGCCTGTGGACGGCCTACTACCTGGCCCGCACCCATCCCGCGCTGCGGGTGATCGTGGTGGAGAAGGAGACGGCCGGCTTCGGCGCCTCCGGGCGCAACGGCGGCTGGTGTTCGGCGCTGTTCCCCAACCCGGCCCTCGCCGGGCAGATGCGGCCCGCCCTCGCCGCGACCGTCGACGAGGTCGGCGCGGTCGCCCGGGAGGAGGGCATCGACTGCGACTTCGTGAAGGCCGGCTACCTGAACGTGGCGACCACGCCGGCGCAGGCGGCCCGGCTGCGCCGCGAGGCCGGCCCCACCTGGCTGGACGCCGCCGCGGTGGCGGGCCTGGTGCGGGTCGCCGGGGCCGAGGGCGGCGTCCTGGACCCCGACTGCGCCGCGCTCCACCCCGGCCGGCTCGCGCGGGGCCTCGCCGACGCGGTCGAGCGCCGCGGGGTCACCCTGTTCGAGCGCAGCCGCGCCCGGCGGATCGTCCCGGGCCGGGTAGTGCTGGAGGGCGGGGTCGTGCGGGCGGACGCGATCGTGCGCGCGACGGAGGCCTACACCGCGTCGCTGCCCGGCCTGCGCCGCGAGCTCGTGCCCGTCTACTCGCTGCTGATCGCCACCGAGCCGCTGCCGCCGGCGGTCTGGGACGAGATCGGCTGGGAGCGCCGGGTCACCGTCGGCGACGGCCGTCATGTGGCCATCTACGCGCAGCGCACGGCAGACGGGCGGATCGTGCTCGGCGGCCGCGGGGCGCCCTACCACTTCGGCTCGCGGGTCCGGCCGTCCTTCGACGTCGAACCGGCCGTCTTCGACCAGCTGCGGCGCACCCTCGGCGAGCTGTTCCCGGCCGCCGCGTCGGCCCGGATCACGCACCGCTGGGGCGGCCCGCTGGGAGTTCCCCGGAACTGGACGCCCGCCGTCCACCTGGACCGGGAGACCGGGCTGGCCCACGCGGGCGGGTATGTGGGCGACGGGGTGACGGCGAGCGCCCTCGCCGGCCGGACACTCGCCGAGCTGATCACCGGGCGTACCTCGGAGCGCACCGGCCTGCCCTGGGTCTGCCACTCGGGACGGCGCTGGGAGCCCGAGCCGCTGCGGTGGCTGGGCGTGAACGGCGGCGCGCTGCTGGCGTCCGCCGCCGACGCCCGCGAGAACCGCACCGGACGGCCGTCCCGCCTCGGCTCGGCCCTGACCGCCCTCACCAGCGGTCGCTGACCACCGACGGCGACCACCGACGGGCCCGGACGACCGAGGGTCCGGACAACCGACGGGTCCTGACCGCCGACGGGTCCTGACCGCCGGCCGGGCACAGGACCGGTCAGCCACGGGCCAGGTCGGCCGCCATCGCGTCGAGGCTCGCCAGGTAGCGGTCGACGTCGGCGTCGGTGTGCTGGACGGACAGCGTCCACTCCTCCTCCCGGCCGGGTGCCATCAGCACCTGCCGGTTGGCGTTGTAGAGCCAGGCCAGTTCCGGCAGGGCCGCGTTCTGGTGGGCCATGAAGGACGTGTAGTCCCGGATCGGGGCGTCGGAGAAGTGGACGCAGCCCTTCGAGCTGATCCCGACCGCGTAGCCGGCGAGGCCGTGCCGGGCCAGGATCGCGGTGCAGCCGTCCACCAGGCGGTCGTTGAGGCGGTCGAGGTGGGCGTACGCGTCCGGGGTGAGGACCTCGGTGAGGCTGGCCCGCGCCGCCGCCATGACCAGCGGGTTGCCGTTGAACGTCCCCACCTGCTTCACCCGGTCCTCGGCGACGGCGGCCATCAGGTCCGCGGTGGCGCCGATCGCGCCGGCCGGCAGCCCGCCGCCGAGCGCCTTGGCGAGGGTGACCATGTCGGGCAGCACCCCGAACCGTTCGACGGCGCCGCCGGCCGCGACGCACAGCCCGGTCTTGACCTCGTCGAAGATGAGCACGATGTCGTGCCTGCGGGTGATCTCCCGGACGGCCGCCAGGTAGCCCGGCTCGGGCAGGACGACGCCGAGATTCATCATCGCCGCCTCCATGATCACGCAGGCGGGCCTGCGCCCCTCGGCCTCGAGCGCGACGATCCGCCGTTCCATCGCCGCCGCGTCGTTGAACGGCACCGGCACCGTCAGGTCGACCACCGCCTGCGGGATGCCCGCCCCGTAGGCCAGGGAGTTCATGTGGTCCGCCGGCCCGATGTCCCCGTAGGGGGTGCCGATCGAGACCATCACGTAGTCGTGATGGCCGTGGTACGAACCGAAGATCTTGATGATGGTGTCCCGACCGGTCACCCCGCGGGCGATGCGGATGGCGTCCATGGTCGCCTCGGAGCCGGAGTTGACGTAGCGCCACTGCGGCAGCCCGAAGCGGCGGGCCAGCTCCTCGCTGACCAGCACCGAGTCCTCGGTGGGCATGGCGAAGTGCGAGCCGAGCGCCATCCGCTCGGTCACCGCGCGCACGATCGCGGGGTGGGCGTGGCCCTGCACCATCGAGCCGTACCCGTTGTGGAAGTCGGAGTACTCGTTGCCGTCGACGTCCCAGACCCGTGAGCCGAGGCCGTGCGTGAGGTAGATCGGCCAGGGGTCACGCAGCTGGTAGGAGGACGGGACCCCGCCGGTCATCGTCCGCAGGGCGCGGGTGTGCATCGCCTCGGACGCCGGCGTGCGGGCCTGCAGCGCGTGTTCCTCCCGCTCGAGGAGGTCGGCCACCCGCCCGGCGGCCCCGGTCCGCGGCAGATCACCAGGACGGGGAGTCGCCGGAGTCTCACGAGTAGCAGGAGTCGTGGTCGTCGCAGTCGTCGCGTTGGACACCGTCACCGCACCTTCCCTTGCTCTCGACTATCGAAAGCGTAGCCCCAGGGCGCCATTTGCGATGGAATCCGCTGAGACGGAGGGGTAGAAATGCCATATCCAGGCCAGCGCCCCCGCGCCCATACGATGACGCGCAGCGAGTACTTGCCCCACGATCGGCGTCCATCGGACGAAACATCCAGGAGGATGTCGCGTGCAGTCACGCAGGTCGCCCGCTCAGCGCCAGACGCCGGAACCGCTGCTGGACGACATCAACAAGGCGATCATCGAGCAGCTCCAGCAGGACGGCCGCCGGTCCTACGCGGCGATGGCCACGGCCGTCGGTCTGTCGGAGGCGGCGGTCCGCCAGCGCGTGCAGCGCCTGCTCGACGCCGGCATCATGCAGATCGTCGCGGTGACGGACCCGCTGCGCGTCGGCTTCCGCCGCGAGGCGATGGTCGGCGTGCGCGTCTCCGGGGACACCCGCCAGGTGGCCGAGACCCTCGCCCAGCTCCCGGAGGTCGACTACGTCGTCCTCACCGCGGGCACGTTCGACATCCTGATCGAGCTCGTGGCCGAGGACGACGAACACCTGCTGTCGCTCATCAACGACCACATCCGGGCACTTCCGCAGGTCAGGGAGACGGAGACCTTCGTCTACCTGCGACTGGTCAAACAGACCTACACCTGGGGCGCCCGATGACCGAGAACGTCGGCGTCACGACAACACTTGCCGGCGGGCAACCATGAAGAGCCAACAGGAGTCCAACCTCTCGCTAAGACTGGTTGATTCCGGCTCGATCGATGAGGAGACCATGGCGCTCGTCCACCATGACCCGCGGGACGGCATCCTGATCACGAAGATCGGGCAGGCGGAGATCACCGTCCGGCCGGAGCCCCCCGCGAGCACCGGCGCCGCGCCGGTCGTCCTGCTGCGGGTCGACGCCCCCATGCTGGACAGCCTGGCCGCGGCGTACCTCGACCCCGACGAGGCCCGCTCACTCGCCCGGGCGCTGCTGCAGGCGGCCGACCAGCTCCGGCCGGCCAGCCCCTGGCGCACTCCGGAGCGCCCGACGGGCTGAGCCGCGGCGGTCCGCAGCACCGCCGCGCCGCCGGACCCGGCGAGGCGTTCCGGTGATAATTCAGGTGCGAGGAACGGAAGTCCTTGTCACGCTGCCCGGGTGACGATCACGTCCTCACCCGCGGCCGACACGTCCGGACCCGCGGCGAGCCCCGTGGCCGGGCCGGCCCCGGCGGCCGGCTCCGGTCGGCACGCCGGCCTGCGCTCCTACGTCGCGCACCTGCTGACCTTCCGCTGGCGGGCGGCGGCGGTGCTGTGCGTGTTCATCCTCGCGAACGCGCTGCTCGCCGTCGTACCGATCTTCGTGGGCCGGTTCGTGGCCGCGCTCGCCGCCACCCCGGTCGACACCGGTGCCGCCTACCAGGCCGCCGCACTGCTGATCGGCTGCGGGATCACCCACGACCTGTCCTGGCGCAGCGGTGAGCTGCTGTGGGTGCGGCTGATCCTCGCCCGTGGCTACGACTACGAGAACCTCGTCTTCGACCAGGTGATCGCCCAGCCCTACCCGTACTTCGTCGGCACCTTCACCGGCAAGATCAGCAGCTACGTCGGCACGCTCGGCCGGGAGTACCGCGACTTCCTGAACGCGGTGTACTGGGAATACTGCGAGCAGGTGGTCCGGGTGCCGGCGCTCGCGGTGATCATGTTCACCGTGAACGTCCCGACCGGCTGCGCGTTCACCGTCTCGCTGCTGCTGATGCTCGCGCTGGGACGGCTGACGGTCTCGCGGGTCGCCGTCGAGGAGCGCGCCACCGCCGACACCTCGTCCGACCTGGACGGCCGGATCATCGACGTGATCGCGAACTTCGTCGCGGTGAAGTCCTTCGGTCGTGAGGACGCCGAGTCCGCGCGGGTACGCGCCGAGCGCCGTGGCGTCCTGCGGGCGGCGACGGGGTCCTTCCGGTGGAACGTCGTGTACTTCGCGTCGATGAGCCTGGTCGTGCGCTACCTGGTCGGGCCCGGGACGATCCTGTTGAACCTGCACCTGTTCCTGGCCGGGGACCTCACCCTGGCGCAGCTGACCACCTTCCTCGCCGCCCTCGCGGTCTTCTCGGACTACATCTGGAACACAGTCTGGCTGGTCTCGCAGCTGAACCTGCGCTTCGCCCGGGTCGAGGAGGCCTACCACTACCTGTTCGGCGACCGCGACATCGTCCGGGAGGCCCGGCGCCAACAGTCCACCGCACCTGGACGGCCCGCCGCCCAGGAGCGACCCGACGTCCACGGACGACCCGACGTCCACGAACCATCTCCGGTCGGCTACACCCGGTCGCTCGGCATCCACGAGCTGCGTTTCGCCTACCCGGACGCCCCCGGGCACGCGGTGCTCGACGGCATCAGCCTGGAGATCGCCCGGAACGAGAAGATCGGGATCGTCGGCCAGAGCGGCAGCGGGAAGTCGACCCTGCTCAAGCTCCTGCTCGGCTACTACCCGCTACCAGCCGGAACCCTGGCCCTGGACGGCATCCCGATCGACGACCGCCAGCTGGCCGGCCTGATCTCCTACGTCCCGCAGGACGTGACATTGTTCCACCGCTCGATCCGGGACAACATCGTCTACGGCAGCGCCGCCGGGGTGACCGACGAGCAGGTCGTCGCGGCCGCGCGCCGAGCCCACGCCCACGAGTTCGTCACCCGCACCGCCCAGGGGTACGACACCCTGGTCGGTGAGCGGGGCATCCGGCTCTCGACCGGGCAGCGCCAGCGGATCGCGCTGGCCCGGGCGTTCCTCGGCGACGCGCCCATCCTCGTCCTGGACGAGGCGACCAGCGCGCTCGACAGCGAGAGCGAGCGACTCGTCCAGGACGCCCTGGAGGACCTGTGGGCGACCCGGACGGTGATCGCCATCGCGCACCGGCTGTCGACCCTGCTGACCATGGACCGGATCGTCGTCCTGGACGGCGGGCGGATCGCCGAGCAGGGCACCCATGAGTCGCTGCTCGAGTTGGGCGGGCGCTACGACCGGCTGTGGCGCCGCCAGAGCGGCGGATTCGTCGCGGTCGACTAGACCGTCGCGGTCGACTAGACCCCCTGGCAGGGCGCGACCGCCGGTCATCCGCCGGCCATCACCGCTGGCGGCGACAGCCGGCCGCCACGGGATACGTCCCGCGCGGGATACGTCCCAGATTTCGCCCGATGGTCGATGGCCGACCGATGTGACCGATTCGGGACCGGATTTATCCACATAAAGAAATTCCCCCGAGAGAGTGACTCTCTCGGGGGAATTTCTTCTTTGTAGCGGGGGCAGGATTTGAACCTGCGACCTCTGGGTTATGAGCCCAGCGAGCTACCGAGCTGCTCCACCCCGCGTCGGTGTGTGTCTTTACTATACAGGGACGCGGAGCCCGGCTGTCAAATGAGCGGGGACCGATTTTCCGGCCGGTTCGCCGGGCGCCCGGGGTTCCCGGGCGCCCGGCCCGGCTCAGCCGGGATCCGCGGTCCGCGCGACGACCGGGCGGACCGCCGGTGGGCTCTCGGCGAGGGCCGGCCGCACCGGTACGCCCGGTGCCCCCCGCCCGCCCGGCCCGCCCGCGGCGGCCGGCGCCGCCCGGGTCGTCGAGGCGGGCGCGGCGGAGGCCGGCGGCCCGGCGGCGGCCGGCGTCGTCGTCGAAGGCGTCGTCGTCGAAGGCGCCGGCGACGACGCCGCCGGCGGCGCCGGGGTCGTCGGTGAGAGCTGGCGCAGCCGGTCCAGCGCCGCCTGGAGGTCCGTCTGGGCCCTGCCGTAGGCGGCGAAGTCCGGCGGACTCTTCCCGAGCGCTTCCTGGCCCGCCTGGTAGGCGCGTTCGGCTTCGGTGACGGCGCCCGCCAGATCCCCGGCCGGCGGTGTCGACGGCGCGGGGCTCGACGGTGTCGGGGACGTCGCCTCCGGCTCGGTGCCCGTGGACGGCGCGGCCGAGGTGCCCGCCCCGGCCGCGGACGCGCCGGCCCCGGCCCCGAACACGTCGTTGAGCGCCTCGGCGAGCGAGAAGCCGAAGCCGATACGGTCCCCGAAGGCCGCCGCGACCCCCTGCAGGGTCGGGTAGCCCGTCGACCCGCGGGCCTGGACGTAGTAGGGCTCCACATAGAGCAGCCCACCCGCCACGGGCAGCGTCAGCAGGTTGCCCTCGATCGTCTGCGAGCCCGCCCCGCGCCAGAGGTTGAGCTGCCGGGCGACGTCACCGTTCGACTCGATGGCGTTCTGCACCTGCACCGGACCGTTGATCGTGTCACCCGGTGGCAGTTGCAGCAGGGTGAACCGGCCGTAGTTCTCCGGATCCATCGAGACGGCCATGTAGGCCGCCAGCTTGGACGATCGCGCCGAGATCAGCGGCGAGGTCAGGTTGTAGGACGGCTCGTCGCGCCCGGGGAGCTGGCTGTAGACGTAGAACGGCGGCTGCGGCTCGCGGGTGTCGTCCGGGGAGTCGGAGACCGCCCAGAAGTCCTCCTGGGAGTAGAAGTCCCGCGGGTTGGACACGTGGTACTGCCCGAGCAGGTCCCGCTGGACCTTGAACATGTCCTCCGGGTAGCGGAAGTGCTCCATCAGCGCCGACGGGATGTCGGCCTTGGGGCGCACCGTGTCGGGGAACGCCTTCATCCAGGTCCGCAGCACCGGGTCCTGCTCGTCCCAGGCGTACAGGGTCACGGTGCCGTTGTAGGCGTCGACGGTCGCCTTCACCGAGTTCCGGATGTAGTTCACCTGGTTCTCGGGCTGCTGGGTGCGGTTGCGGCTCTGGGTGGTCACGGCGTCGGCGGTGACGTCACCGAAGGTCCGCCGGGCCGAGTAGGGGTAGCCGTCCGAGGTGGTGTAGCCGTCGAGGATCCAGGTGACCCGCCCGTCGACCACCGCCGGGTAGGGGTCGCCGTCCAGGGTGAGCCAGGGGGCCACCTTGCTGACCCGGTCCCGCGGGTTGCGCTCGTAGAGGATGCGCGACTGGCCGGTGATGTCGCCGGAGAGCAGGATGTTCGGCTCCCCGAAACGCAGCGCGAACAGCGCCTGTCGGAAGGTCGAGCCGATGGAGACACCGCCGTCGCCGTCGTAGCTGGTCGTGAGCTGGGTGTCGTTCGGCCCCGGGCCGTCGATCTCCGCCTGGCGGGTGCCGACGATCGAGTACTCCGGGGACATCTCGCCGAAGTAGATCCGGCTCTCGGTGACCCCGAAGTTGCCGGTCTCCGGCAGGTTGCGCTCGGTGAACGCGGGCCGGCCCTCGTCGGCGGTGTTGGACGGCGCCGCGACGAAGCCCCGCCCGTGGGTGTAGGTCAGGTGCTGGTTGATCCAGTTCCGCTGGTCCTCACCCAGGCCGTCCTGGTTGAGCTCACGGACCGAGACCACGTAGTCCCGGGTCGTGTCCTTCCCGCCCGTGGTCGTGGTGTAGCGGTCGACGTCGAGGGTCTGCGGGAACCCGTAGTAACCACGGATCTGCTGGAGCTGCTGGAACGTGGTCGACAGCTTGCTCGGATCAAGCAGCCGGATGTTCGGGACGGTGCCCTTGTCCTCGGCTATCTGCCGCGCGGTCGCACCCGTGCTCGCCGGATAGGCGACCGGTTGTACGTCCTCGATGCCGTACGCGGACCTGGTCGCGGCGATGTTGCGCGCGATGTAGGGCTCCTCGCGCGACGCCTCGTTCGGCCGGACCTGGAACTGCTGCACGATCGCCGGGTAGATCCCGCCGATGACCACCGAGGACAGCACGAGGATGCCCGCGCCGAGGACCGGCAGCGTCCAGCCCCGTTGGAAGATGTTGTAGATGAACAGCACGGCGCAGGCCAGCGAGATGAACAGCAGGATGAGCTTCGCCGGCAGTACCGCGTGGACGTCGGTGTAGGACGCCCCGGTCGACACACCCCGGGCCGAGAACACCAGCCCGAAGCGGTCCAGGTAGTACGCCCACGCCTTGAGCAGCGCGACCAGCCCGAGCAGCACGGAGATGTGCGCCTTCGCCGCCGGGGCCACCCGCTCGCCGGCGGACTGCAGCCGGATTCCGCCGAACAGGTAGTGCGTGAGCACCGCTACCAGCAGGGACAGCATGACCGCGGTGAGCAGGAAGGCGAGCAGGAAGCGCTGGAACGGATAGCTGAAGGTGTAGTAGCTGATGTCCCGGCCGAACTGGGCGTCGGTCTGGCCGAACGGCTCACTGTTGATCCACAGCAGCCAGGTCTGCCAGCGCCCGGACGCCGACAGCCCGGCGATCAGCCCGAACAGGGTCGAGACCGCCAGCAGTACGAGCAGCATGTACGGTTCGATCGCCACGCGGTACCGCTCGAGGTTCTGCTGCTCGGTCGAGAGAGGACGGATAGGCGGCCGCAACTTGTAGGCGAGTACGATGTTCGTTCCCACCGCGATTGCCATGACCGCACCGAAGAGCACGAACAGAAGTATTCGCGTGAATACTACGGTGCCGAAGACACTGCTGAAGTCCACCGAACGGTAGAACAGAAGATCTGTGTACAGGCGAGTGAACACGCCGAGAAACACGACGAGCAGGACCAGAATGACCAGCACCGGCACGAGCAGGCGTGTGCGTGTCAGCAGCGGTCTGCGACTGGTTCCTGCCACAAGCTCCTCCGTCCGTTCCGGGCGCGGGTCGAGTGCCCGCCTTCAGGGCAACCTACGCCAGCCGAGTGTGGCTAGATCCGAGAGGATGGGTCGGTGACCAGTCCGAGCATCACCGAGTTGACCTCCGTCGTCCTGGAGGTCGAACGCCACGTCGCCGAGCTGGGCTGGGACCAGCCCAGCCAGGTCTACGCCCTCGCGGACACCTCCGAGCTGCTGATGCGCGAACCGGGCCTCGCGCCCCACATCGGCGATGCCCCGCCAGGATCCCTAACGCCGGTGGAGCAGGAACCGCTCCCGGCCGGCCGCCTCGACGAAGTCCTGTCCGGCATCGGCTGGCCGCCCGAGGTTCTCGGCTGCGTCCTCGTCACCGAGCTGGTCGTGCTGCCGCCCAGCGCCGAGGCCGAGGTGCCCTACGACGAGCGTGACATCGAGCACTGGGCGGCCAACCACCCCGAGCGCCAGGACGTCCGCCTCGCGGTCGGGGTGACCCGCGCCGGCATGCACGCCTCGTGCCTGCGGGTACGCGGCGACGACGAGCTGGTCATCGACCCCGACCTCGCCGACAACCTGGTCGACGGCCTGCTCGAGACCTTCCGGTAGGGCCGGTCCGAGAAGCTGGAAGCCGTCGTGCGGGGGCCCCGCCCCCGCACGACGGCTCGGCTCCCGCACGGCGGCTCGGCCCCCGCACATGCATGCCGCCGCGCGGCCGTCGGCGCTACGCCGCGGAGCAGGTTGGCACGTTGGCGGCGTCGGGCTTGTCCCGCAGGGTGTTGAGCGCGTCCAACGCGCCCGACAGATCCTCCACCTGGACGAGCCGCAGGCCGGCGTTCATCCGGACGGCGTCGGCGCAGTTGTCCTTCGGTACCAGGAAGACCGAGGCACCGGCCCGCCGCGCGCCGAGGATCTTCTGCTGGATGCCCCCGATCGGGCCGACCTCGCCCGCGGCGTCGATGGTCCCCGTGCCGGCGATCGTCTTCCCGCCGGTCAGCTCGCCGGGGGTGAGCAGGTCGACGATGCCGAGCGCGAACATCAGCCCGGCGCTGGGCCCGCCGATGTCGGAGATCCGGATACGGACGGTAAACGGGTACGACCGCTTCTCCGTGGTCGTCACCCCGATCATCGGCCGCGCCGGATCGTCCGTCGCCGGCCTGGTGGTGATCCGCGCGGTGGCGGCGGCGCCGTCCCGCCGGTAGGCGACCTCGACCACCTCACCGGGCTTCACCCGGCCGATCCGCTCCCGTAGACCGTCCTGACCGGTGATGGCGACGCCGCCGACGGAGGTGATGACGTCACCGGCGCGCAGCAGGCCCTGGGCCGGCGAATCGGACAGCACCTCGTGCACGACGACCTCCGTCCCGGTCGGGGCGATACCCAGCTCGCTCAGCGCGGCCGCGGTCGCCTGGTCCTGGGAGTCGATCATCGCCTGGGTGTTCTCCTGCCGGATCTGCTCCTGGCTGGAGCCCGGCGGACGAACCAGCTCGCTGGGCACGACGGCCCGGTCGGAGGCGAACCAGTCCTGCAGGGCACCGAGCAGGTTCAGCCGAGGCGTCTCCTCGACGGTGGTCAGTTCGAGACTGCCAGCCGTCGGGAAGGTCTCGTGGCCGTCGATCTCGATCAGCGGTGCCCCGGCGACCTTGCCGAGAGTGTCCGTGACCGGACCAGGCGCGAATGTCACAAAGGGCACCGGTAGCCACAGGCCCGCGACGGCGAGCATCAGCGTCAGCACCGACGCAACGAAGAGTGTCTGCGCGCGGCGGCCCATGCCGGTGAGTCTACGTAGATCGCCGCTGGCAGTTCGGATGACCGTCCACCGACCGGCCCATCGGCCCGCCCGTGGCCCGGCCGGGCGACACCGGGGCGCCGCTCGGCCGGGACGAGCCGTCAGGCGTCGGCCGGACGGGCCAGATCTCGGGAATCTCGGGAATCTCGGTCGCCCCGGGGATCGTGGCGATCCAGGCCCGGCTCGCCGCCCGTCGGGTCGGGCTCACTACCGGCGGGCCGCGCCGACGGGACGGAGACGGGCATCATGGTCACCGAGGGTGACACCGTGACGGTGGTCACCTCGCGCGCGGACGGGATGGGGCGGGCGAGGGCAGCCATGCTCCGGCGGTATCCCTCGACGGTGATCATGGCTTCGGAGGTGCGGTCGGGTCGGCTGCGCAGGGTGAACCAGGCAAGAGCCAGGAGCACCGCGGCAGGTGGGATCAGCAGGAACCACATGGCGGCCTCGACGTCGAGACGGGGGAAGGAAGATGACCAATATCTATCCTAGGTGCCCCGCTCAGCAGGCGCCTACCCATTCTGTCGCGCCGTCGGCGAATGCCTGGCGCTTCCAGATGGGCACCTGTTCCTTCACGTCATCGATGAGGCGTCGGCAGGCCGTCAGCGCCTCCGCGCGGTGCACGGCGCCGACGGCCACGACGACCGCGATGTCCCCGATCGCCAGCCGGCCGGTCCGATGCAGCACCGCTATGGCATGAACGCCCAGCTCAGCAGCCACATCAGCGGCCACCCGGGCCAACTCGTCGGCAGCCCGGGGATGCGCGCTGTACTCGAGGTCGGCCACCGACCTGCCGTGGTCGTGATCTCGTACGGTGCCGACGAAGAGGCCGATTCCACCGACCTCCGGCCGGCGCACGGCGGCCAGGCATTCGTCGACGGAGAGCGGCAATTCACGCATCTCCGCAAGAACGACGACACCCCTGGCCACACCGTCGACAACGGGCGCCGGATCCGAGCAGGTCACATCCACCCCTCGACGGTAACGCCCGGCCGACTCCGTTTCACCGGTCGGCCGGAAAACGCACTACCGTGGGTTCATGTCCCTACGGCACGCCCACAGGCCCCACCCATGAGCGGCGGCGGCTTCCCCTTCGGCTTCGGCCCCACCTCGGGTGGCGACCCGGAGCGCCCCGCCGGCGGGGCCCCGTTCTTCGCCGAGCTCGAACGGCTGCTCTCCTGGCAGGGCGGTCCGGTCAACTGGGAGCTCGCCCGCCAGGTCGCGGTGCGGGCCCTGGGCGGCGACGACCGCGCGGTGCGGGCCGCCGAGACCGGTGAGGTCGAGAAGGCGCTGCGCATCGCCGATGTCTGGCTCGACCCGATGACCGCGCTGCCGGCCGGCGCGACCACCGCCGCCGCGTGGTCCCGCGAGCAGTGGATCGAGGTCACGCTGCCCGTCTGGCGGACGCTGTGCGATCCGGTGGCGGGCAAGGTCGTCGAGGCCATGCGCACCGGGATCTCGTCCGGGCTAAGCCAGCTCGGCGGCGGCGACCTGCCGCCCGAGCTCGCGGGCGCGCTGCCGCCCGGCCTCGACCTCGGCCGGCTGATGGGCGCCGGCGGGCCGGTCGTGCAGATGATGAACCAGGTCGGCGGCATGCTCTTCGGCGCGCAGGTCGGCCAGGCCATCGGCAGCCTGGCGGCCGAGGTGGTCAGCTCGACCGAGGTCGGGCTGCCACTGGGGCCGGCGGGCACGGCCGCCCTGCTGCCGGCGAACGTGGCCGCCTTCGGGCAGGGCCTGGGTGTCGCGGACGAGGAGGTCCGCATCTACCTGGCGCTGCGCGAGGCGGCGTCGAACCGGCTGTACGCGCATGTGCCCTGGCTGCGGGCGCATGTGCTGGGGGCGGTCGAGGAGTACGCGCGCGGCATCGCCGTGGACCCCGAGGCGGTCGGCCGCGTGATGCGGATGATCGACCCCACCGCGCTGATGAACCCCGAGCGGCTCACCGAGGCGCTCGGCGAGGACGTCTTCGCCGACGCGGACACCCCCGAGCAGAAGGCTGCGCTGGCCCGCCTGGAGCTGATCCTGGCGCTGATCGAGGGCTGGGTGGACCACGTCGCGGACACCGCCGCGTCCGAACACCTGCCATCGGCGGCGAAGCTGCGGGAGATGGTCCGCCGACGCCGCGCCGAGGGCGGCCCGGGAGAGCAGATCTTCGCCACCCTCGTGGGCCTGTCCCTGCGCCCGCGCCGGCTGCGCGAGGCCGCCGCGTTGTGGGAGGCGTTGCGCGAGGCCCGCGGGAACGACGGACGGGACGCGGTGTGGGCGCATCCGGACCTGCTGCCCGGTGGGGAGGACCTGGCGGATCCGTCCGCGTTCGTCGCCGGCTCCGGGTCTGGCTCCGACGTCGACATCATGGCGGAAATCGAGAAACTCGACGACACCGCGCCCGGAGAAGACACTCCGCCGTCCTCCGGTGACTCGCCTTCCTGACCTCGACACTCCCGACCCAGCGTGACATGCCCGGGTCTGAGGACCACACGAATTGACCGGCAAGGCGAATCAGTCGTAGCTTGACCTCGCGGCCCCCGGGTATGCGAGGCGCCTCCGGAAGGGGAAGCCGGAGGCTCCACGTTCCACCCGGGGGTTCGTCTTCCTCCCCCGGTCGCGCCAGCCGCCGGTCGTGCCAGCCGCTGCACGCCGGTCGCCTCGCGCTCCGCGGCGAATCGGGCGTGCCCGGGTGTGTGCCGCCGTCCCTGCCCGCGGCCGATCGGTTCGCGACCCGCCGGCCCGGCCGGAGACGCCAGGTCCGCCCACAGGTCAGGACCGTTCCGGAATGGGCTGTCCACAGGGCGCGATCATCCGCACTGCGGCATTTCGATCTCATGTCATCGTGGACCTGTCGTCATCGCCGCCGGCCCGCTCGGCGCCGGCCGACGCGAAGGAGGTCCCGTGCGCCCGGTCCTCAAACCCGGTCTTCGCCGCCTCTGGCGGGACAGCACCACGCTGCAGATCGGTGTAGATCCACTACGTGCCGTCATCATCACCGACCTGACCCCGGCGGATGTCTCAGCGCTCGACGCACTGGACCCACCGGGCCCCGACCACGACCCCGGCGGCCAGGCCGACGATCCCGCCGCCCAGATGATGATCGAGATACTGGCCCAGGCCGGGCTGCTCGACGACAACGCCGCGGCCGGACCGGCACCTCCGGACGACGCCGACCATGGCCGCCTGGCTCCGGACGTCGCCGCGATGTCACTCGCGACCTTCGGAGTGCGGCCGCCCAGCTCGGTGTTCGCCGCCCGTCGCCTCGCCCGGGTCGCCGTGCGCGGTGCCGGGCGGATCGGCGCCCAGATAGCGGCGCTGCTCACCGCGGCCGGCGTCGGGCAGGTCATCGTCGACGACCCCGGCTCCACCTCCGCCGCGGATGTCGCGCCCGGGGGGCTGCGGCTCGACGACATCGGGCGGCCCCGGGCCCTCGCCGCCCGTTCCGCGATGGGGCGGGTCGGCGGCGGGGCGCCGCGGTCCGGTGGATCCGCGCGGTCACCCCGCTCCCCCGAGATCGAGCCCTTCCGCCCCGACCTCGTCCTGCTCGCCCCGGTGGGAATCCCCCTGGTCCACCCGGACGAGTGCCTGGGGCTGGAGCGGTCCGGGGTCCCGCATCTGCTGGCCGGCGTCCGCGAGACCACCGGCATCGTCGGGCCGCTTGTGGTGCCGGCGGTCAGCTCGTGTCTGCACTGCCAGCACCTGTACCGCGACGCCCGGGACCCCGACTGGCCGATCCTGGCGCTACAGATGGTCCGGCCGTCGGGGCGTGGCCCCGACCCCTGCGAGATCTCCCTCGCCACGCTCGTCGCCTCGATGGCCGTCATGCAGGCGCTCGACTACCTCGAGGCCAGGCCGCCGGGGGGCCGCGGATCGACGGCAGGCCTGCCCGCCACCGCCGGCGGCACCCTGGAGGTCGACCGATCCGATCTGCGGATCCGGCGCCGCACCTGGCCGGTGCACCCGGAGTGCCCCTGCCGCACCGCGCGCGCCGCGGCCGACTCGCCGGACCCCGGAGACCAGTCCGGCCTGTCGCCGCCCGTGTTCACCTCGTCCAGCTCCACGGATGCCATCGGCCCCAGCCCGGCCGTCTGAACACGGGTACGGCGCGGGCGGCGCGGCATCCGGCCTGAGGAGGCACGATGGAGCTGTGTCCGACATCCCACGGCGAGCGGTCGTCCGCACCGCCAAGCTCGCGACCCTCCCGATCGGCATCGCCGGCCGGGCGACACTCGGCGTCGGAAAGCGCCTCGGTGGCAGACCCGCCGAGGCCGTCGCGACCGAGCTACAGCAACGCACGGCGGCACAGATCTTCCGGGTGCTCGGCGACCTCAAGGGCGGGGCCATGAAGCTCGGGCAGGCGCTGTCCGTCTTCGAGGCCGCGCTGCCTGACGAGGTCGCCGGCCCCTACCGAGCCGCGCTGACAAAAC
Organism: Parafrankia discariae; assembly: GCF_000373365.1. NCBI lineage: Bacteria > Bacillati > Actinomycetota > Actinomycetes > Frankiales > Frankiaceae > Parafrankia > Parafrankia discariae. The sequence continues at coordinate 303,012 of NZ_KB891208.1, read as the reverse complement.
TGCAGGAGGCGGCGCCGCCGCTGCCCGCCGCCACGGTGCACAAGGTTCTCGCCGACGAGCTCGGTCCCGAATGGCGAGCCCTGTTCACCAGCTTCGACGACACACCCGCCGCCGCCGCGAGCATCGGCCAGGTGCACCGCGCCGTCTGGGCGGACGGCCGGGCCGTCGCGGTGAAGATCCAGTACCCGGGGGCGGGCGCGGCCCTGCTCGCGGATCTGAACCAGTTGGGCCGCGCCGCCCGGCTCTTCGGCGCGCTGACGCCCGGCCTCGACATAAAGCCGCTGGTCACGGAGCTCAAGGCGCGTATCACCGAGGAGCTCGACTATCGGCTCGAAGCCGCCTGGCAGCGGGCGTTCGCAGAGGCGTACGCCGAAGATCCGGACATCGTCGTCCCCCGGCCGATCGCCGGGGCGGACCGGGTCCTGGTCAGCGAGTGGATCGACGGGGTACCGCTGTCGACCATCATCGACCGGGGGACGCAGGAGGAGCGAGACCGTGCCGGGCTGCTCCTGGTCCGCTTCCTCTACTCCTGCCCCGGCCGGGCCGGGCTGCTCCACGCCGACCCGCACCCGGGCAACTTCCGGCTCCTCGCGGACGGCCGGCTCGGTGTTCTCGACTTCGGAGCGGTGAACCGCCTGCCCGGAGGCCTGCCCGAGCCGATCGGCCGGCTCGCCCGGCTGACCCTCGCCGGGGACGCCGACGCCGTCGCCGAGGGGCTGCGGGCGGAGGGGTTCATCCCCGAGGGCGTCACCATCCCCGCGGACGACCTGCTCGACTACCTGGCACCGATGCTCGCGCCGATCACCGACGACGAGTTCACCTTCTCCCGCGGCTGGCTACGTGGGGAGGCACTCCGGCTCAGCGACTGGCGTTCCGCCGCGGCGCAGCTCGGCCGCCAGCTCAACCTGCCGCCGTCCTATCTGCTGATCCACCGGGTGACGCTCGGCGCGATCGGGATCCTCTGCCAGCTCGGCAGCTCCGGTCCGTTCCGGGCCGAGATGGAACGCTGGCAGCCCGGGTTCGCCCCACCCCGCAGCGCCGCCGCGCGGCACGCGGCGTCCGCGAACCGGCCGAACCGCCGTCTGCCCCGACTCCACGTCGAGGACGACACCGGGGTCATCCGCCCGCTATCCGGGCCGGTGGTCCTCGCCACCACCCCGACACAGCGCTCGGGACGCTCGCGTGCGCGCAGCCGAGTCCGCCCATCGCAACAGCCCGGGGCACCGCAACAGCCCGGGGCACCGGTACAGGCCGGGCCGGCGGAACAGGCCGGGCCGGCGAACGCCAGCACGCCGCAGCAGGCGGGTCCACCCGAGACCAGTCGACCATCTCGGCAGGCCCGGCCAGCTCCTCGAAACCGGCACAAGCTCGAGAAGGAAGCCCAGCCCGAAGCGGGGACCCAGCCCGAATCCGGCTGACCCGAACGTCGACCAGGTTCCCCGACTCGGGCATGTCGAGTCTCCGATCTGCTGGTTTGGTCTGACCTATTGGTTTGGGTTGGAAGGGGCCCAGATCCGGCACCACCAGTGTCAGCGCCGACCCGCCCAGACCAGAGCAGCCCCGCCGGAAACCCCGGGGTCACGCGGAATCGTCCGAACGCCTGGGAACGGTAGGGACCACCGGTCGGGAAAACCCGGGACCCGGCCGGAAACACCCGGGATCGCTCGGAAACACTCGGAAACACTCGGGATCGTCCGAGAACGGTCGGGGACCCGGTCGGGGACCGGTGCAGAGCGAGTCGTGTCAGGGTCGATCCGGCGAGCAGCGCTCTGGCCGTGCCGTACGGCCACGGTCCGCGCCCTCCGCGGCGCCGTGGTCCCGGGCAAGAAGCGCGTGGACCGACTCGACACTCTTCGACCAGCCACCGGCACTCATCGTCACTCGACCCGGGCCCCGGCGAAGTGTGTTGTCCCAGCCGCAGATGGGCTGACCAGAGCAACACACTTCGGTGGCTCGCCCCACCAGATCCCTCTCGGACGCCGAGATTCCGGGCCGGACCTGCTCCAACGATCTCCACCCTGCTCGCCCTTTGACATTTTTCTTGCCCTTTCGGGGGTCAACCTCGGAGCATCCCGCTCCGAAAGGGCGAGAAGGAAATCAAACGGCGAGCAGGCCGCCCGACACATTGGGGGTTTATGTCCGATGAGTGGCTTTATCGTGACCCGGTGCCGCCCCAGGCACGGCAAACCGGCCTCGGTCCGGGGCCGGGCCGGACGGGGCCGAACGGGACGGGACGGGGCCGGGCGGGACGGGACGGGACGGGGCCGGGCGGGACGGGACGGGGCCGGGCGGGACGGGACGGGGCCGGGCGGGACGGGACGGGACGGGACGGGGCCGGGCGGGACGGGACGGGGCCGGGCGGAGCTCAGGTGCCTGACGGCTGCGGCGGCAGGGTGGCCGTCGGGCGAGCCCCCGGGTCGCTCGCTCCGCCCTGGTCCGCCGGGCCATCTGGCGTGGCCAGGTCTCCGCGCCGCGCCTGCTCCTCTGACCGCGCCTGCTCCTCGGACCGCGTCTCGCCTCTGGAATACGCCGGATCCGCGATACCGCCTGAGTTCCCGGCACCGCCTGAGTTCCCGGCACCGGCCGGGCCGGCCGGATCGGCGGTGGCGGCGGTCGAGGGGTCGTCGTCGCCGGTGAGGCCCAGGTAGATGAAGCCGTAGCCCTCGTCCCGGAAGACCACTCCGGCGCGGTGCAGGGCGACGTCCCAGTCACCGCGGCAGTCGGGGTCGGCCGCTTCGAATCCGTGGTCGGCGGTGAGCAGGATGGCCGTCTGGTCGGCGCGGCCACGGCGCTCCACCAGGTCGAGGAACACCCCCAGCCGGCGGTCGGCGTCGGCCAGCGCGGCGCGGGCCTCGGGCGAGTAGGGCCCGCCACCGTGATGACCGGTGTCGGTGATGGTGGTGTTCCACCAGGTCAGCGCGGGTGGTTCCCGGCCTTCGGCCCACAGGTCGATGATCTGGTTCAGTCCCAGCGCGTCCACTCTCGTCGACCAGGCGTAGTTCGGGTCGGCGG